>PXCX01000236.1 GCA_003565195.1 PVC group bacterium
CACCTGTTTGCGCGGTTCATGGCCTTGGGAAGCAGGGAATGAACGTCAGCATGGCCTATCACGGTTGCGCGGCGGGTGCGGGTACGGCATCACCGACCACGCCGGGACCGGGCATATATCGCGAGCCGCGATAGCGGCGATCGTGGGGCCGTACACGCCCCCACGCTCGCCAAGTATCAGGACGACCACGGCACACTACCGGCTGTCGCGGTGTTGCGTCTCGAAAAAGGTTCGAATATCTCGAAGGAGGCTCGACCATTTTGGGTTTTTCCCGCCTTCGCCGGCAGGCTCCGGCGTGGCATGTCCGAAATGGTCGGGGCGGTGAGATTCGAACTCACGACCTACAGCTCCCAAAGCTGCCGCGCTACCAGGCTGCGCTACGCCCCGTTTGATCTAAACCGATGTTTTCGGCAAATATAAACTGCTATGTACTGCTAAACCAATAGGTGAGCTACGCCCGGGCATGCCAGGCTGCGCTACGCCCCGTTTGGGTTATTTATGGCCGCGATTATCGGTGCTGCGCACAATTTCGCGTAAGACGGTTCGATATCCTTTTTGCTCTTCCTCGAAATCCCGACTGACTTCGCGCAGAATCGTGCTGGCGCCTTTCTGAGGTCGATGATCGAATACGATATTCGTTTTCCCGATACGAATCGTATCACCAGGCTGCAGTACCGTCACCGTAATGGGTGTTTCATTGACCAGCGTACCGTTACTCGACTTTAAGTCTTTGATGACATAGTCACCGCCCCAGAACCGGATTTCGACATGCATCCGCGACGCTTTGTCATCGCCGATCACAACATCGGCTTCCGGCGCCCGGCCGATAATGACAGGCCGATTCTGCGTCAGATCGTAATCAACATGTCTGCCCCTATGATTGACAAATCGCAATTGCATGACCCAACTCCTTTTGCTGACTTAATCTAAAGCTCTGGCGAAAAACAATAAAATTGATGAGGAGATTATGGATGGAGTCGGTGTCGGGTGTCGCGCTTTTCATGATCCTGTAACTCTTCCACCTTTAACCCGTCGGTTACGGGCGAAGCCCGCTTTAGAATGCCTCTATCCCCATGAATGGCGGTGTAGTGTATCAGAACCGACGCTCAAAGTAAAGCCATCAACGGAGCCAGTCTTTATGCGAGCCATGCGGTAATGTTGGTTTTCAATGTCTCCATATCCGGACACACGTGATCGGGATGGTAAACCGCGTCGGGCAAAATGATATCCGGCGCCGCGTTAACCAGAATCGTGCGACATCCGGCGCGCCGGCCGGCTTCGACATCGGTCATCCGGTCGCCGATCATCCATGATGACGTCAAATCGATTCCATACCGCCGCGCCGCATCCTGCAACATTCCCGGCAACGGTTTACGGCATGCACAACGGTCCGACGGTCCATGCGGACAATACAATACTTCCAGCAAGGTAATGCCATGCTCTTGACGCAGTCGCTGACACAGTCTTTCGTGAATCCGATTCAACGTTTCGGCATCGATCAGTTTGCGATCGATACAACGCTGGTTGGTTACCACAAGCGAGGTGTATCCCAGGTCGGTGACCGCGCGCAATACCGCCGGAAACGCCGGCGTGATTTCAAATTGATCGCGCGAAAGAACATATTCGCTTTCCGGCGGCGGTAGATTGACAATGCCGTCTCGATCGAAAAATACGGTTTTCAATAGTTTTCCTTATTTTGCGGTATGGTAATTTTTGTTTCAGTCCATAACGGATGCTGGATTCGGTCACGCCGGCGTGCGATCACGCGCAGACGATAGGTGCCGGGACCTATTTCGATATCCTCCAATTCCAGTTGGATCCGGCCGGTACCCTTTTTGATTAGGCGGTCATCCAGCCAGAATTCGTAATCGGAATACATTCCCAATCGCGGCGTATCGATCCGTGCCCGCACGACCCCTGCCCCATCATTGGGAACCCGATCGAACACAATGGACTCCGCCGGTCCAAACGGCCGCATCAACGGATCGCCGATCGGCACGGTTTGCAACGGACAGCGTACCGCCTGGTAAAAACTTTCAAGATAGGTACAGCCCGCGGCATAATAGACAAAAAAACGGGCATGCGGAAATTTGGTCCAGTATGCCCGCGGCTCCGTCACCGCGCCGGCCGATGCCGACGCGCCGGCCGCCGTCCATGCCGTCATTTTCGTTTGTTCCGCCAATTCATACACGGCGGAAAAACTGGTTAAATGCTCGGCGAACGCGCCCGGCAGAAACCCGCCGATATCCCGCGGTTGCGGATTTTGCATCCCGGCCAGCAAACCTAGAACATTATCTGCGCCGACAGGAAATTCCGATGTTATGACGGCCCGCACATCGTATCGTGCCAATTCTTGTTTTGCGGGTGCGAATTGCGATTCACGGACTTCACTACGGATTCCCGGCGATGTCACAAAGTATACCGTCCCGCTCGGTCGACTAGAATCCGCGGCCAGTCCATCACGCAAGGTTCGCATTACGATTTGGGGCGTATTGCCGCCTTTACCTGTATACCCCAGCATTGCGGCCGGCAACGGCATGACAGCCGCATCCAGTTGTGCGCGCTGATAATGTAAGCCGGCCGGCGGCTGAATACTCCAGTCGAACGGATCAGGACCGCCATACACCGGCGAAGCATAGCGGCCATCTTTCACCAAGTCGGCGTCCGGGCGGAGATTCCGTAAAAAGGTCAGTCCGGTCAACGATACGGGCGGATTCCCGGTAATCCGCAAAGGAAAATCCACCGAATAGATCCATGCCAACACCTGATCCGTCAATTGGCGATCCGCCAATATTTCGTTGGCTGGTTCCCATATCAAGCGAGCAAAGGCTTCATCGGACATTTCTGCAACCGGCTTCAGAAACCGTTCGGGAACCGAGACCGCTATCCGGTTACGTTCCGGAATGCCGCGGGCCGCAGCATACGCGCGGGCAATCTGCACGGAGTTGGTTGAATCCGAATTTATCAGCAAGACAACCTCATGGGGCGCAATCGCGTTAGCGCAACAGACTCCCCATCCAAAGGCAATCGCGGCAACCAGCCATCTGATAATCAATGCTTTCGACGAGGTTGACATGTCATGACTGTCCCAAGTTGACCCTCGATTTTAAGGTAGCCGGCGATCTATCGATGGTCGATATCGTCATCAAGCTAACAACGGGGTCTGCTATCTTACTCGACCTTACAGGTAGCGGGCGGCAGCGATATTTTGCGACCTTCATCATCGACACGGACGAAGGTTACCGTTGTCGTGAATACTTTTTCCTCGTTCCCGGTTGCCAAACGGTTGCGGAACACGTCGACCCGGTATCCGACCGAGGTATTCCCCTGCCGCGCCAACACGGTCTCCACAATGAGAATGGTCCCTTCACGCACGCTTTTACGAAACTCGACGCGGTCCATGGCTATCGTAACAAAACGGCAACCAGGAAAATCCCTGCAGGCTGCAATCCACGAGACTTCGTCGACCCATTTCAGAAGATTACCGCCAAACAGGAACCCGAAATGATTCAAGTCACCAGGCATCACCAATTTGTAACTCCTCATGGCACGCTCCTTTACTTGCCGTGAACCTTGAACTGTGAACCGTGAACCCTTACTTTAATGCAAAGCACAGGAATTTTCAACATCTAAAGCTTTTGCGGAATGCTTGAATAATCTTTGCAGTATGTTAATCTGATGTTATGTACTGTATAAGCACGACATGGCAACGTTTTTGGTGTTTGGTATTCATCACATAATGGAAGCAATCCGTTTATCCAAACTGATGGCGCAACAAGGTTTGTGTTCAAGGCGTGAAGCAGACGAATACATCAAAAACGGCTGGGTACTCGTCGACGGTCACGTGATCGATACACTGGGAACCCGTGTACTCCCTTCGCAATCGATCAGCTTACGTTCAGAAGCCGCGTTAAAACAACACCGTAAATTCACCGTCATTTTAAATAAGCCCGTCGGCTATGTATCCGGGACACCGGAAAAGAATTATAAGCCGGCAGTCATGCTGATCGTACCGCGTAATTGCGTTCACCAACTGGACAAGGATATCCTTAAACAACAACGCGCCGACCTCGCGCCGGCAGGACGTTTGGATATCGAATCGGAAGGCCTGCTGGTTTTAACGCAGGATGGCCGTATCGCGCGCTTGTTGATTGGGCCACAATCGAACCTGGAGAAAGAGTACCTGATCAGGTTTCAAGGCGACATCAGCGCTCGGAAACTGGCGCTGCTGGCTCACGGTCTGCGTCTTGACGGCCGTGCCCTGAAACCGGCCCGCGTCCAGCAAATCAATCAATCGCAATTACGGATTATCCTGAGAGAGGGACGCAAACGACAAATCCGTCGGATGTGCGAATTGGTTGACTTAACCGTGTTGAAATTGCAACGGGTTCGCATCGGCAACATCAGACTGGGCAGCCTGCCACTTGGGAAATGGCGTATGCTGCAATCCGATGAAACCTTTTGAGAATTGATGTTTGGCTAGTTCTTACGCCCACAGGCGGCCACGTTCGAAAATCAGGCTGGGTTGCGCATCCAGTTCGCCTACCGCATCGACGCGCCGGCCGCCGCCGCGTCCTGCAAGCGCGGCGATCATGGCGGCGTTATCGGCGCAATAAACTGCGGGCGGCGCGATGCAACGGACGCCCTGACGAGCGGCGGCTCCGGCCATCGCTTCCCGGAGACGGCCATTAAGCGCAACCCCGCCTGCCATCAAGACCGCGCGTTCGTCTTGCAATCCGGTCATGGTTTTACTGACCAGCACATCGACGATAGCTTCCTGGTAAGACGCGGCAATATCCGCCCGTTGCCGTTCGGTGGCGGCAACCTTTTGGGACTGGTCGCGCAAATAATATAAAAGCGCCGTTTTCAAGCCACTGAAACTGAAATCGTATCGCGAGTCACGACCGTCAGCCATCCGCCGTCGTCGCTGCAATCCCCTTGGGAACGGGACAGCCCGGGGATTGCCACCGCGCGCGGCTTTTTCGATTGCCGGCCCCCCGGGATATCCCAATTCCAGCAGCACTGCCCCTTTATCGAAGGCTTCACCGGCCGCATCGTCACGTGTCCGGCCGAGACACCGGTAGGTTCCATTCCGTTCGACACGCAACAGGCTGGTATGCCCACCGGATACAATCAACGCGCGCGCGGGCAGCAAGGTTTCAGCGGTCGGCGCCCGGCGATCCAGGAAAACCGATATCAGGTGGGCCTCCAGATGATGAACACCGATCAATTCAATACCGCATCGCAAAGCCAACGCCTTGGCGCCGGCCAATCCTACGAGCAACGAACTGGCCAGTCCGGGACCATAGGTCACGGCAACAGCGTCTATTCGGGACCACGGGATAGCTGCCTGGCGCAAGGTCTCGGCAACCACATCGGGCAAGCGTGCCGCATGTTCGCGTGAAGCAATTTCGGGTACAACGCCGCCATGCGGCCGATGGGCCGCTACCTGACTGTAAACCACGGATGCCATCACGCGCCGACCGTCTTCAACCAGCGCCCCCGCGGTTTCGTCGCACGACGTCTCGATGCCGAGGACGATCATGGTCAGCGTTTTCCACGAAAGATCAGTAACGCCTTCAGCATATCCATAGCCCGTTCCAATTGGAGATCGACCACGTCACGCAGATCTTCAGCGTTCGATTTTTCGTCGTGCGCCCATTCCGGGTTTTCTTCACGCAACCGTTTCATTTGCACACGACGCCATTCGTCGGCGGGCATCGAGACCGTAATATCCGGTTCAATCCCTTTCCCATGAATCAAGCGTTCACTGGGTGTAAAATAGCGGGCCGTTGTCAATCGAATCGCCGCCTCTTGTTCGAGCGGCAATATGCTTTGAACCGAACCTTTGCCAAAGGTCGTTTCTCCGATCAGGATCGCGCGCCGGTTATCCTGCAGCGATCCGGCAACAATTTCGGCGGCACTGGCCGTACCTTTATTCACTAAAATGACCAGCGGCAGTTCCGGGTAATCATCGGGTCCGACGGCTTTGACGGGTTCGCCGATGATTTGATCGCCACGGCCGCGGGTAGTGACAATCAAGGCGCCGGGCGACAGGAACTGACGGCTGACCTCGATCGCCGAGGTCAATAATCCCCCGGAATTACCCCGTAAATCCAAAACCAATCCCTGCATGCCTTGTTCGATCAAGCGGTTAACCTCCTGCCGCAGACTATCTGCCGTGGTTTCGGAAAACTTGGCAAGGCGGACATATCCTATGGCATCATTCAGCATACGGGCGCCACGCACACTGTAAACACGAATAATATCGCGTTCCAATTTAAACGTCTTCAAATCGCGATGATCATCCCGCATAATCCGCAGCGTTACCGATTCGCCCACATCGCCACGCAGTTCGCTTACGGCTTCGGCAAGAGTTTTGCCATCGGTTTTTTCCCCATCGATTTCGATAATCCGATCGCCGGCCAGGATACCGGCCCGGAACGCCGGAGTATCCTCCATGGGCGCAATAACCGTCAGCACATTATCGCGCATCCCGATCGTAATACCGATACCGCCAAATTCACCGGCGGCATTCTCTCGCAACGTGTGATGGGCTTCCGGATCGAGAAACTGGCTGTAGGGATCGAGACTCTTAAGCATACCCCGCAGGGCAGCGTGCATCAATTCCTGGTAATCGGTTTTCTGTTCGTCAATGTAACTGCGCTGAATATGCATCAGCGTCTTTGTCAGCAAATGAATTTGATCGAAGACATCGTCCCGGGCCTCAATCCCGTTTGGATCGTCTGGCATCGGCTCGGAGTCGGCGTCGGTCTCGGCGTCCCGTAACGGTTTCGTGGCGCAACCCATCCAGGCCACAGCAAGCGCCATCATCCATAAAACCCAAAAGCCATGACGTTGACGCATCGATTTCCGCTTGTAACTTTTCGAGGATTTCATCAATTTTCCCGTCTCTTGTCCAACCATCCGGCACCCGGCATTTCCCTGATCCCGGCAGCAAAAAAATCATCAGCACAAGAGTTATGATACCGCATGATGGCGGCCCGCGTCAACCGGCCAGGACTTTTGGGGTTGACTGTGCCCGAGGTTTTGATATCTTTAAAGCTGTTTAGTTTTCAGGAAACAAGACAGGAACTAGCATGAAAAAATACATATATACGTTTGGCGAAGGGATGTCGGAGGGCAACGCGGAGATGCGCGATCTGCTGGGCGGGAAAGGCGCGAATCTGGCGGAAATGAGTCGGATAGGCCTGCCGGTCCCTCCCGGTTTTACGGTCACCACGGAATGTTGCGTCGATTATTTTGACAACCGGATGAGCTTTCCGCCATCGCTTAAGGAGCAGACGCTAGCGGCATTGATCAAAGTCGAGAAAAGCACCGGCATGGCTTACGGCGACAAGCAGAACCCATTACTGCTGTCATGCCGTTCGGGGGCACGTCAATCGATGCCCGGCATGATGGACACCGTTTTGAATCTCGGCTTGTGTTCGAGCACGATTCCCGGGTTAATCGCCAAAACCCGGAATGAACGTTTTGTATACGACGCCTATCGGCGCCTGATCACGATGTATGCGGATGTGGTCATGGAAAAGGCCGCTGGCATTGAAACACAGGAGGAAAAAGGGATCCGGGTGGAACTCGAGCTGTTATTATCCGCTTACAAAAGCCGGCACGGATACACGGAAGACACCGAACTGACGGTGGAAGATCTCAAATATTTATGTGAACAGTACAAGCAAAAGGTGCATTCGGAACTGGGCGAACCGTTTCCGGACGATGCGATGGTACAGTTATGGGGCGGCATCAACGCCGTCTTCAAGAGCTGGAACGGGAAACGCGCTGTTTCCTACCGTCGGATTGAAGGACTCCCGGACGATTGGGGGACGGCCACCAACGTTCAGGCGATGGTCTTTGGCAACATGGGCAACACATCCGGAACCGGCGTTGCCTTTACCCGGAATCCGGCAACCGGAGAAAATGTTTTTTACGGTGAATGGCTGATGGATGCGCAAGGCGAGGACGTGGTAGCGGGCGGCCGCACCCCGAATCCTATTAACGAATCTTCCAAAAGCGAACATAACGTTGACAAAGAATCGCTGGAAGAAGCGATGCCGGAGATATACAAAGCCCTGGATCAGATGCAGGCAAAACTCGAGAAACATTTTCGAGACATGCAGGACATCGAATTCACCGTTCAAGAAGGCAAACTGTATATCTTGCAAACCCGGGTCGGCAAACGTACCGGAACCGCTGCTGTAACCATGGCCATGGATATGCTCGCAGAGAAACTGATCGACGAGAAAACCGCGGTCTTACGGGTAAAACCCGAACAGCTTGAGGAACTTCTTCATCCGATTCTGGATCCGGCCGCCAAGGAAACCGCCACTTTACTGGCCGAGGGGCTGCCGGCGGGACCGGGTGGCGCCGTTGGGCAAATGGTGTTCAGCGCCTCGGCCGCCGTCGAATGGGCGCAACGCGGCAAGAGTGTCATTCTGGTTCGTGAAGAGACCAATCCCGAGGATGTCGAGGGCATGCGTGCGGCGGAAGGCATTTTGACGGCCTGCGGCGGCATGACCAGCCACGCGGCGCTGGTCGCTCGAGGATGGGGGAAATGCTGCATTGTGGGCGCCGAAAAATTGCACATTGATGCGATGGCCCGCAAGATGACGATCGGCAAAAGGGTTCTTAAGGAAGGCGCCTGGGTTTCGTTGGATGGTACGCGCGGAAATGTTTACAATGGTCATTTACCCACGGTATCGCCGTCTGAAAACGAACAATTTGAAATTTTCATGCAACGGGTCGACAAGCATCGCAAACTGGGCGTTCGCACCAATGCCGAGACAGCAGACGATGCCCGTACGGCCCGTGCCTTCGGTGCCGAAGGAATCGGGTTATTCCGTACCGAACATATGTTCTACGGCAAAGGCTGCGACGAACCTTTGTTCCTGCTAAGGCGCATGATTTTGAGCCAAACCCGAAACGAACGGCAACAGATTCTTAACAAACTGTTCCGATTCGTTAAAAGCGATGTCAAATCGACGCTTGTGATCATGGATGATTTACCGGTAACCATTCGTTTACTTGATCCACCGCTGCATGAATTCGTACCCCACGACCTGGTCAAACAAAAGGAATTAGCGGTCAGTCTCGGGGTTACCGTACGTGAAATCAAGAAACGGATCAATCAACTCAAGGAATCCAACCCCATGATGGGGCATCGCGGGGTGCGTCTCGGCATTACCTATCCCGAAATCACTGAAATGCAAATCCGGGCGATTCTTGAAGCAGCCGCCGAGCTCACCAAGCAACGCAAGCGATGCCGGCCCGAAATCATGATCCCGGTATCGAGCGATCCTAACGAACTGAAATTCCAACGCCAAATCTACGATCGGGTTTGCGAAGAGATCCGTACCAAATTCCGGATTAAAGCGATCGACTGTCTGTTCGGAACCATGATAGAAATTCCGCGGGCCTGTCTTTTGGCCGATCGTATGGCCAAGTATGCCGATTTCATTTCGTTCGGAACCAACGACCTGACGCAGTTGGGATTCGGATTCAGTCGCGACGATATGGGCGGGTTTATTGATAAATACCTTAAATTGCATATTCTGCCACACGATCCGTTTCAGGTTCTTGATCAGGATGGCATCGGCGCTTTAATACGTATCGGCGTTGAAAAAGGCAGGCAGGCGAATCCAAGTTTGAAGATTGGTATCTGCGGGGAACACGGCGGCGACCCCGCCTCGATTCGGTTCTTCGCCGAAGCCGGCATGAACTACGTCAGTTGCAGTCCTTACCGGATACCGATAGCGCGTTTAGCCGCAGCCCAAGCCGCCTTGAATTCGTAAGTTACGGAGATGGATCATGCATGAGAAAGAAGCTCTCTCGGCCATTCGCGAGGCCATCCGGGATATTGCCGATTTCCCCAAGCCAGGCGTGGTGTTCAAGGATATTACGCCAATTCTGGCCAACGCGGCATTGTTGCACGCCACGCTTAACTTATTAAGCGAACGCTACCGTAAATCGCGCATCGACCAGGTGGCCGCGATTGATGCGCGCGGTTTCCTTTTCGGCGCGGCGGTAGCCGACCGTCTCGGCGCCGGTCTGGTTTTGCTTCGCAAACAGGGGAAACTACCGTATCACACATACGACAAGACCTATGAGCTCGAGTACGGAGAGGGCACCCTAAGCATGCATCAGGATGCCCTGAGCAAGGGCCAGCGAGTGTTGATTATCGACGATCTGCTGGCTACCGGCGGAACGGCAGCCGCAGCCGCGCATTTAGTGGAGCAAGGCGGCGGTCAGGTTGTCGAAATCGAATTCCTGGTCGAATTGACATTTTTGAACGGACGCAACCGGTTAACGGGGTATTCCATCCGGTCATTGATAACGTATTAGCTCCTTAATCGAAAGGACTTTGAATGTGAAGTTTATAACCGAGCATTATGATCGAGACAAGATTCTGTTCATGCACTTGGATGCGGTGTACGATATGCACGGTATCGTTCAAAAATGGCATTCGCCGGAAAAACAGGGTGCAGTCTTCGGTCCCGAGGAACCCTACGAAGGTGGGATGACCCTGCCGGTGGCGATTTATCCGACGGACGACGGTGAGCGGCTGCGATGCCAGTATACCTGCATGAACCGGGCCGCGATGTATCCCGACCTGGAACGCGATGGGGCGTTGCACTTGAGCGGTCTGGCCGAATCGTCCGATGGTGTGCATTGGGAACGGGTACGCGTAGGCGAGGTTGAATTCCGCGGATCCGTCGACAACAGCATTTTACCCAATGTTGCTGATGCGGAACTGAAGGTAATCATGGATCCGCACGATCCGGATCCGGCACGCCGCTACAAGGCCATTGCCTTGGTATGGCCGGGCACGGTCAGGGCAATCGAGGTTGCCCGTAAAGGCCGTTTTTTTGTAAGCTATACCAGTCCGGACGGGATTCACTGGTCTACGCCGACCCGGATGCCGGGATTCGAGGAAACGGGCGATACCAGCGGTTTGACGTACGACGAACGACGCGGGCTGTATGTCGTGACCACCCGTCCACGCGGATACTGGTTATCGGACGAATATCCGCCGTTATCCAGTCGTCCCATCAAGAAGGGTGTACCTGACGGCCGCTGGGTAGCGGTTTCAACCAGTCCGGATTTCGTCGATTGGACTCCCTTGGATCCGATTATGGTACGGGATGCCGCCGATGAGCAAGGGATCGATTTTTATTGCGGATTACCGTTTCCCTACGGCGACGTTTACCTGGGCTGGTTGCGACGTCACCATTTCTGGCACGGCACGATGGACAGCGAGCTGCTCTGGAGTCGGGATGCCTTGCGCTGGCAGCGATCCTGGACGCGCAAGGCTTTTCTGGAACCGGGCGAATTAGGCGGTGTGGATTGGAGTTACGGCGATGTGCTGAATGTCAAGCCGGTACGTCTGGGCGATCGGTTAATGATTTATTACGAGGGTCGCAATCATGTGCATGGTCCACACCACCTGCGCGAACGCCGCAAAGGGCGCGGTCATCTGGGGATGGATGCCGTGCTGGGACTGGCCACGATGCGGGTCGATGGATTCGTTTCACTGGAAGCCGGCCGCATGGGCGGCGAGCTGGTGACCGAACCACTGCCGTTTAGCCCGACAATCACCATCAACGCCCGCACGGTGGCCGGAGGTTTCATGGCCGTCGATCTGCTGGACGCCGATGGACGCCCGATGTCGGACCGTGAGATTCGCTTCGAGGGTGACGACTGCCGCTATACGCTGGACATGGCGGGGTTGGCGGATTCGAAGCCATCGCCAGACACGCCCGTTCGCTTGCGGTTTTACCTGGAGAATGCGGCCCTGTACAGTATTAGCCGGGAACCTGTTCAGGATCCAGCCTGATCGCCGAGCTCCTCGAGTTTGCCGAACATGATCCGGTCGGTACTGCCGCCGTGATCGCTCTGGGTTACGCTTAGCCAGACCGCGCCGTCGTGTTCGTGGAAAGAGGGATACTGAAACGATTCGGGTGTTTCAAAGCGGTATTTCCGTTCCCAGTCCAGGCCGTTCCGCGATACATCAATATTGAACACACTGCGATTGCAGTTCGCAATGCGGGTTGCCTCCTGCCAACCGAGATAATAGATGCCGCCGAAACGGTCGAAGGTCGGCTTGGAGTTGTCGCCGTTGACGACAAAGGGTTTTTCCCGTCCGGTAGACCAGACACGACCATCGGGACTGGTAGTAAAGTGGTAATTGCCGCCTTCGTTGCGGCAGATTGCCATCCAAGTTCCGTCCGGCAACCGGTTCACGGACGACTCGCTGAGCTTTTGATCAAGCGGTTCGTTGAAATGTCCGAGGACCTCGAATGTAAACCGGTCGTCCAGCAGACGCGCAAGCGCGTTTTGGCGTCCCGGATAATTATTCAAGGCCACGTACATGCCATCTTCGAAGATTTTGAAGGAATCGAAAATGTAGAGGCCGTGATTCTGGAGCGGTTTATCGAATCCGTGCGCGACCGCGTCGGCGTGCAGATGGATCGGCTGCATATCGAAAGTGCCGGTAGCGGTTTTTAAACGCGCCTTGTGGATCGCGTTTTCGAACGTATTGGTTTTGAGATCGAAATCGCGGAACCAGATCTGGGCCTGTTGTTCGGACGGTTGACTGGCGAAAAAACAGCGCAGGGTATGTTTGTCGATGCGCAGAATGCGCGGAACGAAGCACATGCCCTTGGGAAGAACCACGTTATCGAAGACCTCCTCGGACTTGGCCAGGGGCACGATTTGCTCTAGTGCAAGCGTATCCAGATTCAGGACTGAAAGCACGCAGTACTGGTGTTCGCCGGCGCCATGTCCGGGCTGGACATCGTTATCGTGTTCGACAATGTAAGCGCGATCGTTCACGCAGACAAACTCGGCATCGTGCGCGCCCTTGACATGCGGCGCACTCAGGCGAACCAGATTTTGGATTACCCGATCAGCCGCCTGCAGCGGATCCCAGGATGGGGCAAGAACACTTGTTCGACTTGAGTTTTCGGAGGTTGGCATGACTAGCTCCTTGCATTCGCTACCTGACACTGCTTAGGGGCGCAGCGGTACGACCGCGTAGGCCAGACGATAAGTTCCCGGCGCAATTTGATGTTCGGGTAACGTATCTGGTCCGCAGGCGCCGGTCCCAAGTCCGCGCATGGCGGCGTCGATCAAAACGGTGATCTCTTTTTCACGCGGTACTTCGTTGATGTGAAATGCCCCAGTCAGCGTTTCGGGACTGAACTGGTGCGCCGAGAAGCCGAACGGTTCGGCAATCGTTTCGAACCGTAAACCGGTTCTGTCGGGAGCGGTCAATTCGAAGCGCCGGACGTCTTCCTTGTTGCCGTTTTCCTGCGGCACCACGTAAGGTACATACTGGTCTTTGACCATGCCCTGATATCGACCGAACGCGGCTCCCGCTTTGCGATCCGGGTAAGATTCATGCGGCCCGCGCCCCCACCAGACAAGCCGGTCGCAGTCGTCGGCCAGGCACAGGCGAACGCCCAGTCGCGGCGGATCGACCAGTGACTGCGGCATCTTGAAAACATGTTCACAGCGCATGAGACCGTCGGTCGCGATCGTGACAACCTGTTCATGCGCAAAGGCGGCTTTGCTGCCAGCGGGCTGGAAGCGCTGGCGCACGCGGATGACCACCGTATCGTTCTCGCGCCGCACCGTGGCCGATCTGGTTCGGCAGGTCAAGGCATCGTAGCCGGCACGATACCAGCGTCCCAATGGCTTTCTGGGCGATGACACTTGCGCCGGCATTCCTTTGAGAGCGTCGTTATCAATCGGTGCCCGCCAGATATTGAACAGCGGACCGGCGGTTTGGACGATTTTACCGCCAACGTGAAGCGTGGTCATCCGGCCGGCTTTTCGATCGAAACCGATTTTGGCACATCCAGCCCGGATCACGACCAGATCCCCGCGGGATTCCATGGCGATGGACTTGGCGGTTGGTTGGTCGATTTTGGTTGCTTGCAAGGACAGCGTCTCGACCGGCAGCTCGAACTGTTCCCAGGCCACCTCGTGCCCGGCTTTGCACCAGGATTGGGCTTTACGGGTTTTGAAACGGAAATTCAGATAAACTTTGGCGCCTTTGGGGGCCGTGACCGGTTTCAGTTTTAAATGCAGCGATCGGCTAGTATCCGGCGCAATATCAAGCAGGGGACAAGATCCGGATTGCACGACGTCGCCGTCGACGGTCACGTCCCAAAAGCCTTCCAGCCAGTCGGCAGAACGGAAGAAATCGGTATTCCGGATCGCAAACCGGCCGGATGCCGGATCATCAGTTTGAACCCGGATCGGCTGGACCAGTTTCTTGAACTCCCATATCGCCGGACGGGGAACACGATCCGGTCCAACCAGTCCGTTACAGCAGAAGTTTTTGTCGTTCGGCTCATCGCCGAAATCACCGCCGTAGGCCCAGAATTCACGGCCGCGCGCGTCGCGCGCACGCAATCCGTGATCCAGCCACTGCCAGATAAAACCGCCTTGCAACCCGTGAAAAGCATGAATGGCATCCCAGTACCCTTTCAGATTGCCGCCGGAATTGCCGGTAGTGCTGGCGTATTCGCACATGATAAACGGGCGTGGCTCATCGCTGTTCTTGGCCCATTCAACGATCTCATTGACCGACGGATACATCGGATCGATGAAGTCGTTGGACCGTTCCCCGCCGGAACCATATTGGTTCGGCCCGGCCTGGTCCCATCGCGGCTTCAGGCAACCTTCGTTATGGATAAACCGCGTTGGATCATAGCCGCGAATCCAGGCGGCCGCCCGATCATGGTTTTCGCCGTATCCCGATTCGTTGCATAGTGACCATCCGAAAATGGAAGCATGGTTTTTATCGCGCAGCACCATGCGTTGAATCCGTTCGAAAAAGTGTCGCTGCCAGCGCGGCTGATGCGACAGCGTACGGTAATTGGCATGGCACTCGATGTTGGCCTCATCAAGGACCAGAATGCCGTATCGATCGCAAAGATCGTAAAGATAAGGGTCGCTGGGATAGTGCGACGTCCGGATGGCATTGAAGTTGAACTGTTTCAGCAACTCCACATCGCGCCGCATCCATTCCCGGCGCACGGCCTTGCCGTGGTCCGGATCATGGTCATGGTGGTTGGCGCCCTTGATCAACAGCGGTTTCCCGTTTACCAGGAATTGTCGTTGCCGGACTTCAAACGAGCGAAATCCGATCGTAACGCCGGTATGTTCGATAGCCTTGCCGCGCGAATCCAAAAGCGAAAAAACGGCCCGGTAAAGATTGGGAACTTCCGGTGACCAGGCCTGTACCGATGCTATTTCAGATTCGAAACAGGCTTCGTAATAGTTTAGTCTGTATGAGGCGCTGACCGTTTTTACGAGCGGCCGCTTGAAAACCGGTTTCCCGCGGCCGTCATACAGTTGAATGCGAACGCGATAATCACGGGCGGGATAATCCGTGAAGTTCAACTTGACCGTGGCATTGAAAAGACCGTTACGGTAGGTGGCGTCAAGCGTAGCGCGCGCGAAAATATCCTCGATATAGGCCTTTTCGGTGCGGTAAAGGTAGACCTCGCGAAACAGTCCCCCCATCCACCAGTGATCCTGATCCTCAACATAGGAAGCATCGCTATATTGTACGCAGACGGCGGCCAGCGAATTTCTTCCCGGACGCAGCAACGGCGTGACGTCGAACTCCGCCGGCAGGCGTGCGTCCTTGCTCATACCCAGGAATTCGCCGTTCAGGTATACAAACAAGCAGCTTTCGGCGCCGCCGAAATGCAGAACCACGCGCTGTTTTTCCCATTCGGCCGGCAGGTCGAAGGTCGTGCGGTAAACCGCCGTAGGATTGCTTGCGGGAACCCGGGGCGGATCGTTTTCGAACGGCATGACATAGTTGGTGTAGTGCGGTGGCTTACCGAAACCGTGCAAATTCCAGTTAGCCGGCACCGGAATGGATTTCCAGCCCCGCGCCGGAACGCGATCCGCCACCTCCCGCGGGGTTACCTGTTCGGGCCCGTCGAACATCTTGATGCGCCACTTACCGTTGAGCGAAAGACGCCAGGATGAGGTTTCGGGGGCGCGTCCAAGGGCAGCCTTCAATGTCGGGAAACTCTGCATCGTTGCACGCATCGGCAGACGATTGATTTCCGTTAGCTCGGGACATTCCCAGGGAATAACTGGATTCATGCGGGGTACCTTTCGCGGATGGTTGACTAAAATAACGATGAAAAATCAATATCGTAGCAATCTTGACTAGAAAAGCAAGAAAAACAGAAAAACAGAAAAACAAAGGTTGTAATCGGTTTCCGGGTGTGCTATTTTGGAATGTTCCGCAAGCGCGACTTTTTTACAAAAATAGACAATCTATTGTTCAGGTACCGAGCGTAAGAACCTCAATATAAAGGAGGATTGAGATGGTTGACGATCCAGCTGCCGTAGTTTTGCGCGATCCACCGGAATTCACAAAGGCACACCGTCGTCTCTGGCAGGGGATTCCCGGCATTGAACGAACTTCGGGGGGTCGCTACTACGCGACCTGGTACAGCGGCGAGCGCACGGAAGAACCCGGCAACTTCGTGGTTTTGGCCACGCGCGGTCCCGCTGAAGACGATACATGGCATGAGCCGATTCTGGTTGTCATGCCGCCTACACCCGAACATCGCGCCTACGATCCCTGCCTGTGGCACGATCCGTTGGGACGCTTGTGGTTGTTCTGGGCCCAGAGTTGCGGCGGTCAACACGACGGCCGGGCTGGAGTCTGGGCGATCCGATGCGATTGTCCCGAAGATCCGGCGGCAGAATGGACGACCCCGAGAAGGTTGGCCAACGGGGTGATGATGAACAAACCGATCGTTGCCTCCTCCGGGGATTGGCTGATGCCGGCGGCAGTCTGGGCATGCCGGGGACCTTATCTCGACGAAATGGCTGCTGAACGTTTTTCAAACGTTTTACGTTCCACGGATCAGGGAGAAACCTGGGCGTTGCTGGGCGGGGCGGATATTCCCAATCGTGGATTCGACGAACACATGGTTGTGGAACTGCGCGATGGACGTCTCTGGATGCTGGTCCGTACGCGAACGGGGATCGGCGGCGCCTTTTCCGGCGACGGCGGTCGTACCTGGGAAACCATGCCCTCGGAACCGTTTACGGGACCCAATTCCAGGTTCTTTATCAGGCGTTTAAGTTCCGGCGCCCTACTGCTGGTCAATCATGTCGATACGACCAAACGCGAGAATCTGGCGGCTTTATTATCGGATGACGACGGCAAAACCTGGCCATATCGGTTAATGCTGGACGAACGCGAAAAAGTGTCCTACCCCGACGGTGTACAGGACGAGAGCGGACGCATTGACTTGATCTACGATTACGATCGATTTGGCGACCGCGAAATTTTGATGGCATCGATTACAGAAACCGATATTCGCGCCGGGAACATCACCGATCCGGGCAGCCGTTTGCAAATGGTTATCAATCGCGCAACCGGATCGCCGGAACAAACATCCTGCTGAGGTCATCTAGGTATGTTGTTGCAGGGATATAAAACGCTTCTGCGCCGGCATCCGCGCAACCCGATCATACGTCCGGGAGATTTCCCCGGCGAATATGGCGAATATGTGGATGCGGTATTCAATTGCGGCCAAACAATGCTGGGCGAGACAACCGTACTGTTGTTGTCTGTCCTGTTACGCAACAATCCGGTCCCGCGCATTCATGTTGCCGAAAGCGACGATGGAGTGGAATTCCGTATTCGTCCCGAACCTTTTATCATTCAACATCCCGACGAACCGTTCCGTTCGCTTGACACCTGGCCGATCGATACGCGGGTAACCCGGATCGGAGACGAATACTATATCGTGCGACCCGGCTCCCAAAACGTGGCTTTCCTGCACAGTACCCGCGATTTCAAAACCCATAAATTCATCGATATCGTCGCCCTACCGGGCAACCGGGTGCCTTGTCTTTTCCCGGAAAAGATCGACGACTGGTATTGGCGTTTGGATCGTCCGGCCCAGGGACGTGCCAACCAAGGTGAAATATGGATATCCCGTTCGCCCGATTTACTGCACTGGGGTCATCATCGTTTCCTGTTGGACGGTTTCAACGATTGGTGTGAAACCAAGATCGGACCTACGCCGCCGATCCGCACCGAACGGGGTTGGCTGGTAATAATCCACGGCGTCAGCCACAACTGTTCGAACTATCGCTATTGTATCGGTGCGGTATTGCTGGATTTGGATGATCCGGGACGGATCACCGGACGCATGAACGGTTACCTGCTCTGTCCCGACACGATCTATGAACATCTCGGCCGCGTTCCGGACGTGGTGTTTACCTGTGGCGCGATTGCCGATTTGACAACCAGGAGCTTGCGCGTTTATTATGGCGCGGCGGATACATGTATCGGACTGGCGGAAGGCGACCTGGATGCAGTAATCGATGCATGTCTGGAAAAACGCTAACACACCATCAAAACGATTTCTCATGATTCCATTGCAAAACGATTTTAAGGAATGTCGATTTCACCTGCAATCCGTGCTGGAGGGCGGCGAAACCGTATTTCCGTTTGCCTCGGTGCCGCAAGCGGATGGATGGTTGGCCTCAAACCGGGTTTCCCGAATAGAAATATCGCCTGCGGCAGTACCCGGCGGGCATGCGGGACGCACACGCTACCATCTCCGGATCGAGACGCGCGCCGCTTTACGGATCGAAATCCGGCTGACACACACGCAACCCGAAGGCCCTATCCGGCACATCCTGCCCGGTTTCCTTTTCGGAGGACGGCAGTTCTCCGAGTCCGAAGCGGGCCACTATCCCGTCCTGGCGCATGAGCCCGCCGGACACCGCGGCGTCAGCCCCAGTTGGGCAATGCGGGTTGACCGTCTGGCTGCGCCGGTGGCCATGGTTTTTGGCGAGCCCGGCTGGTATCTTGCGATTGCCGGTCCGCCATATACCGATCTTACGCCGACCGCTTACGTGAAAAACGGTTTGCTGGCCGCCTTGCCGGCGACAATCGGTTACGTGATTGGATACCGCAACGAACCACACACCTTTATCAACAAAGACACTTTCGGCGCTCCCACGGAACAGTGTTTGCCTGCCAATACGGTCGTTGAAATCCCTCTGGATATCTTTGCGGGGCGAAAGAACTTTCCCGACTCGGCAGACATGATCTTGCGGGCCGTGGACGACTTATACTACCAAGCGCCGCGCGCCTCCGTCTCGGTCGATCGATGCATTGAAGCCATTGCGGACGCCGCCGTGCGGGACGCCTGGAACGATGAACGGGATGTTTTCATGGGCATCAAGGTTCGCGGCTTACCCGGACAGGCATCCTTGCAGCATGCAGGCGGACGCGCCATCGCCTGGGTCGGAGGCGCCAACATGGCCTATCCTTTGCGGATCGCCGGGGAACGTTGTCAACGACCGGACTGGATCGCGATCGCCAAACGGGGACTGGACCGGATCGCGCGCCAGGTCAATCCGGCGACTGGCCTGTTCTTCGATGCTTGCGACGAAAACTGGAATCCGACGGTTAATTACTGGTGGAGCAGCAACACCAATCGCGATTTGCACTCCGCCTATACCAATGCCGAAGCGGCCGCCTATCTTTTGCGCGCCAGTATGTTCGAGCAGCAGCATGCCGGCCGTACCGTCGCGGCCTGGCACGATCCGGCCCTGCGGGCTTGTGACGTCATTATCGGCTTGCAACGCGAAGACGGACATTGCGGTTACGCCTATTACCGCGACCGCCCGGAAGTGGCCGACTGGCAAGGATTCGCCGGCTGCTGGTGGGCGGCAGCCTTTTGCCATGCATTCCAACTGACCGGCCGCAAAAGTTATCTTGAAGCCGCATGCCGGGCAATCGAAGCTTACTGGCCGGATGTCCGGAACCGCGATGTTCGCGGAACCCCCATGGATACCTGGAAAGCCAATGACCAGGAAGGCGTGCTGGCGTTTATCCGGACGGCCAGATTGCTTTTCGAGTTGACTGACGATACCCGCTACCTCGCCATGCTGCAAAGCGGTGCCGAATACGAATTCTTGTGGCGGTATATTTACAACACGCGTCCCGACGCCGAACCGTTGCGCAGCGCCGGCTGGGATTCCTGTGGTGGAAGCCTGACCTCCATCAGCAATCCCCACATTCACCCGATGGGTCTTTTGATCGCCGACGATCTGCTTTGCCTGGCAGTTCATACCGCTGATAACCACGTACGCCGCCGACTCGAGGATGGTTTGACCTGGGCCCGCAACTGTCTCGAATTATTTCCGGAAAAAACCGGTTACGGACACTTCGGTTGGACCGGCGAAAGATACTGCCAGAGTGACGGACTACTGATTACCAAGTACGAGGACAAAAGTCCCGCAAGCACCGAACTAGGTTTCAACCCCTGGGCCGCCGGCGCTATGCTGGAAGGTTTCCTCGCGTAATTAAGGATAGTTATGCTTAATGGCGCGACATTTGATCTTGGCCGGGTTTGTGTCGGTGCGTTTGCGGCGGTTATTTTGACCATCGCGACCGCGTTGGCGGATCCAATTATATTGACGACCGATTTTGCAACCCATGATGCGCCTGAGGTCGTTGCTGCCGATCACGGACATCCCGGCCAAAACGCGGCCTTGGACTGGATGACTCCGGGAGTTGACGCGAACAGGCAACCGGCTTTGTACCTGTTTGCTTCAGTACTTCGCGAGGACGCCGCCGCTCCCCCCATGATGGCATTGATGAACCTGCTTGACGGCCGGTTAAAGGAATTTTATCCGGGCGATCCGGTTCGCCTGCAACGGGACGACTCGCGCGATCCGCTTTTAGGGGCCACCATGTCGGAGAAGCTGCCTCCTTTGAACGTGCCGTGGCCCTGGGGACGCCCGATTTGCGGCGCAGCCACGCCGGACGGACGCTTGTTTCTTGCTCTGGAACCGGATGAACCGACGGCGCGTCGCTGGCCGATCGTAATTTACGAACCGCAGACAGACAGCTTTGAAGAGTGGACGGTTTGCCATTCGCAACCGGCAGGCATGGTTTACACCGATCAAGGCCTCTTTGTATTGACCGCCGACGGACGCTTGTACACGGAAGATATTCTGGAAGGCCTTGACCCGGTTGGACGACTATCGATCAAGGGAGCGCAATTGCATGGTCTCGAAGTGGATCGCGAAGGCCGTTTTTACACTGCTTCCGGTCCGGCACCCTGGCGCTTGTGGACTTTTCGAGTCACCAATAACGAAATTGAGGCCGAACCACTGTTGCGCGACCTGACCCTGGACAGTCTGACATTCCAGTCGGATGCCGACGCGCCTCGTTGCGTCACGGTAGTGAATCAAAACGGCAGTTTTGCGCGGCGAGTATTCGAATTGCGTGACGGACTAGCCCACCCGACAACCGATACAGCGGTCTGGTCGGCACATATCGGCGACACGAATATAACCTTGAAAACTGATTTCAACATCCATCCCCTAACCGTCGGCGTAAGGCAGGCGGATAACTCCTGGCAACATTTCCCGCTGGCCTTCCGCCGAGCGGCCCAGGACCGGATCAAAACCTTGCTGGCCGTTCCCGGCGGCAACGGCGTCTACGGCGCCGGATGGCCGACCGCCTGGGTCTGGCGTTTCGATCCGGCTGCCGGACAATTCCGGGTTTTCGGGCGGCATTATGTGATGTACCGCATGCATGCCTGGCAAGATGAAATCTGGGCCACCGGTTACTGGGGTATCAAGTTGCTGCGCTGGCGTCCGGAAGAACCCTGGACATTCGATTATAGCCGTCACTACCATCGCAAACGTTATCCGGGCAACACATCCCCGTGGGGCGATCAGTCGATCAGCAATCCGCGTCTGGTCGCCAAGTTTCGCTATCTGAAGCAGCTCAATCTACGCCGTCCGGGCACATCGGTGATCACCGACAACGGCTGGTTATGGGTTGGCGGCTTCACACCCACGGTCGAACACTTTAATTCGCGGTTCGGTGGCGCGGTAAGCTGGTATGATCCGCACAGTGAAACCATCGGGCGAATCGCCGAGCCGTTCGTGCATCACTCGGTCCGGGCGGTCAGTCGGGCGGGCTCCGGACATGTGGCCGCCGCCGCCAGTCAATTTGTGTCGCCATACGAACCGTTGCCGCCCGATTTCAGCCCGGGCAAATTCGTCCTGATCGACACCCGTACACGTGACGTGGTCTTCGAATCATCACCCTTGGATGCGCCGCTTTCCTATGCCGCCGAAGGCGAACCCGGCCGGATTGTGGTATACGGCGGGCCGGGACGCTATGCCGGCGATGGCGTACGAGGGGCTTTTTTTATTTTCGACGTGGAAACGATGCAGGTAACCCATGTTGTCCGTCTGCCGGTGCGTATGGTATGGATGGAATATGACAACAGTACACGCTTCGAACGCGGACCGGATAACCAGATTTATTTTTATGGTCGCGATGATCACGGCGTGGCGCTGTGCCGGGTGGACAGCCTGACGGGAACGGTGGAGCCCGTGTTGCGGGGCCGACATATTACCGATGCTGGGGTCTATAACAATACCGGAGCACCGTTCGCCTTTGCTGATGACCGCGTTTATTTTGGCGCCCGGCGACTGGTCAGTTTGCCGCTGGAAACCGTGACCGGCCCGCTTCCGGAAGAAGATCGCGTTTTGGACGCAGTCGCTCACGACAGGGATTTTGCGCAAACCGATACCATCGTGACGGCGTCCGCGGACACCGACGTTGATATTGCAGTCGCACCCCCCTTTCAAATGCCGGCGATCCAGCGTTTGGTATGGCGTCGCGCCCAGCAGATTGACTGGCATTCCAGCCAGGGTCCGGCCTGGTACTCCCTGGGACACCTCAACCGGGTGCTGACTTGTATTCCCCGCGATGCGGATGGACGCCCGCTCGACGCGGACAATTCTCCGCTACGGGCTCGCTCCGTGGATGTCGCCGTCTATGACGTGACGGCGTTTGACGACGTCACCGGCTTGCCTGTCGATGTTCGCCGACGGGAAACGCATACCCTTCGACCCGATGATCCTGAGGCCCGCACGCGTCAACGTTGGCGTTTCCCGTCCGAGACCCCGATTGATTGGGCACTCGACCGATTACCGCAAAAACCCCATCAGACACTGTTTCGCCTTTTCTTTCATGACGACATGCCGATCTGGCAAACCCTGATGATCCAGACTGAAGCCGATCCGGGCGCAGCGGACGATTCCACGCCAGCGAACTCCCATTTTGCGAGTATGTACCTGCACGGCATGGTGTTTGAGTTGTTGCATGATCCCGATTTGGCGGTAACCTCGACGTATATCGAACCCGACGATCCCCCATGCCGGAACTGGTGGCCGTCCGGGTCACCACCGCCGCCGTGGATCCAGACGCATGAAACCCTGGCGCCGATGTGGGGCAGCCTGGCGTTCGGCGATGACGATCACATACAATTCATGCCGGCGACGGAACGGGCAGTTGCCGAACGGCGTAACCTGGCGGATAAGGCACAAGACGAAAATTTTCCGGAAATCGGCGAACGACTGCCGGAGGATTGGCTTGAAAATTGGTAGCGACAACCTTTAAATCGGTCGACGAGAACGGATTACGAGAACGAATCATAAATCACTGTCATCCCATGGAATAAAGGAATGATGGAAGATTGGAATAATGATAGAAGGCCAAACCCGTTATTCAGCAAGCCGGAAAACATGCAACGCAAAATTGGCGCATCACCGGAATCTGA
>PXCX01000047.1 GCA_003565195.1 PVC group bacterium
ATAAAAGAATCCGGGTGATCATTTTGGAATGCAAAACCGGTGCCCTGCATGACCTCGCGAGTGACTGGAAGATCGGAATAGACCGGACATGTGCCGGCCAGCGTTGCTTCGACCGGCGGCATGCCGAATCCTTCATATTCCGATGTGAAAACCAAGATCTGTGACTTGCGTAGCAAATCGGCGTATTCCAACTTGGGTAACCGGGGCAGAAAAGTCATCTTGTCAGGCACCGCCAACCCGTCAGGTAATGATCCCACAAGATAAATCGGGCCGGAAAATTTCGTGGATGTGCGCCACAGTTCCAGGTATTGCAAGGCCATCGCGCTGCGCTTGTGGGGCCAACGCCCGGTCAAAACCATCACGCCATGCCGTCGCGTTCCGGTCGTGTTTGTTGATCCGCATGAAAGCGCCGGATCTTCGTTAGAAAAACCGATCCCCATTGTGATTACCGGTGGCGGCGGCAAACCGAACCGGTCCGCCATGCGTAAAATTTCCGACCGCGAGAAATCGCTGTTCGTGAAAATGATACCGGATTCCCGAATAGTGGCTCTGAAACACCGCAGGAAATATTCGGTTTCGGCACGAGAGAATATCTTGGGATAATGATGTTGATAGTAATCATGAATTGCGTCGTGAATGAATGACGCAAGCCTGACAGGGCACGCGCGGACAAACGAGGCGTATCCTTTCGGTAAAAACAACCAGGAATCCGGATCTGCGGGAATAGTTTGATATAACGCCCATTGATCCCACCATAATCGACCCGCGGAACCCATGATCGGCGAACGATAAAACCGGACTTGTACATGTGCGGGTATGTTTAGCGAATCCCGCAGCGATTCGTTTGCCAAAACCGTCAATTCGCTAATTTCCTTCCTGTGAGCAAGAACCCGCAGTAGGTTGATCGAAAAGTTGAAAATTCCGAGTGATTTGGTTCGCTTAAAATGTTGATCGGCTATCGAATAGGTTAGTTTCATGCTAGGTTTCCGTATGCGCCAAGTTCGCGATCAACAAAGTATCCTGTTTGGGTAATGGATGCAAGCTTCAAAACCGGTGTTTGTCCGGCGATCCTTCGTCACTGTCGGCATGTAAACATACTTGCATTCAGAGCGCGAGCATCTTACACTATCTTCCCATGAAGGGTGCCGTAGCAAATGCCTGATCAACGCCATATTATAATGGTATCCGTTGCGGATTTGCCGGAAGGAGGCGGACATACCGCGCGAATGGAGGGTTTGGTGGCGACCCTGACCGGGCTCGGACATTCGGTAATGGTATGGAACGAGCATGCTTTGGGCACTACTTCCGCTGCGACTCAACAGGTTCGCGGGATGATTGGAGGTTCGCCGTTCGAGTATGTGCTCGGGCGAACGGAACGTAGCGACGGCTTTGGCATGGTATACGAAAAAATGCGTGCCGTGCATCGGATTGCCCGACTGATGCGGGCGGCGGCGGCTAAAAACAAGCTTGATTTCGTGTGTTTCAACGATCTCTCGTTTTACGATACCTTCCCGCTTACGCGTCTGGCCCGCCGGCTGGGGGCGCGGACCATCCAGTTGTATGAAGACGAACGACTGGAATTGGTTTCTGTTGCCCGTCGTTCCATGGCGGTGCGTGTGTTCGGTTTGAACGCCCGGCTGGCGGATCGGATATGCCCGCCGATGGCGGATGCAATTGTAGTTATTTCGGATTATTTAAAGACAAAGTACAACCGGTTGGGCCGCGGAACCCCTGTTTGGCTGGTGCCGACGATTATCGATTGTGATCTTTGGGAATGCCCGCCCGAGAAGGCGACCGATTGCCCGATGCTTCTATATGCCGGGACGTTTGGAGAACAGGATGAAATCGATCATTTGATCGATGCGTTTGCCATTGTACGCGACCGGGGACAACCCTTCCGGGTGGTGATGGCGGGTGACAACCTGCGGAATCCAGCGCGGATGAAACGTATCCGGCAGGCTGTTGAGAAGCGCGGACTTTCAACACGGGTTGTTTTTCCCGGTTATGTCTCACAATCGGTGGTTAGGGATTATTTGGATGAAGCCGCAGTGCTGCTTAACCTTCGCAGGGATGGCGTCTGGTCGCGTTCCGGACTATCGACCAAGCTTAGCGAATATCTGGCTTCGGGCCGCATGGTGCTTGCATCGGCCGTAGGTGAAGTGCCGCGCTACCTGCAGGACGGGGAAAACGCCATGTTGGTATCGCGGCGGGTAGAACCACAAGAAATAGCCGATGCCTTGTGTCGGGCGCTTGGATCCATTGCGCTGCGGCGTGAAATCGGGCGTAAGGGACAAATCGTGGCCCGCCGGTGTTTTGATGTGCACGTGGCTGCCGAAAAGATTGATGCCCTGTTACGGGAAATGAGCACCGACCATCGCAATGCCTGACTTGATTTTGATGTTCTCAATCCGAAAAACAGATATGCAAGGCGAACTCAAGAATTTGCGAGAGAGTCGTTTTATTCGTAATGTTGTCGTGGCGGCGTCCGGCGCCGCAGGCGCCCAGTTGATTGTGATTGTCTTTTCGCCGCTGATTACCCGTCTTTACGGACCGCAAGCGTTTGGCTTGCTGGGGACATTTGCTGCCCTGGTCGCGATCGGTGCGCCGGTCGCGGCGTTGACTTATCCGATTGCGATCGTTTTACCCCGGACGGATGGGGAAGCGGCCGGGATTGTCAGGCTGGCGGTTTATATTGCCTTGGGGATCGGAGTTTTATTGACGTTTTCTGCCATGGTTGTCGGCGACCGGTTGCTGGCGTCCTTTGCAATGACGGAGCTTACCCCGTATATTCTGCTGGTACCGCTGCTTATGGTTCTGACGGCGTTCCGGAATGTCGGATTGCAATGGCTTATCCGGGATAAACAGTTTCGGGTGATGGCCAAGGTTGCCGTGTTGCAGGCCTTGACGGTCAATACACTGAAGGTGGTGATCGGGTTTTTTCATCCCGTGGCCGCCGTCCTGATTGGGGTGACGGTCATTGGCGGCGCGTTGCATGTTTTGATGTTGATGCTGGGGATTAAACTATCCATTCCGGACAACCGAAAATCCAGCAGGCAACCGGATACGCGCAACGCTTCATTTTTGGAGTTGGCCAAACGATATCGCGATTTTCCGGTTTATCGGGCGCCCCAGGCCTTGATCAATGCCTTCTCGCACAGTCTGCCGGTAATTATGCTGGCCGCTTTTTTCGGGCCGGTGTCGGCGGGATTGTACACGCTTTGCACCCGCATTCTGGCTGGTATTCCCCAGTTGATCAGCGTTTCGGTTGGCGATGTTTTCTATCCCCGGTTCTCCGAGGCGGTTCGCCGCGGCGACGATCTTGCTCGATTGTTGCTCAAAGCAACCGTCGGACTGGCCTTGCTCGGGGTGGCACCGTTTGCAATAGTAATCCTGATTGGCCCCTGGTTGTTCGGTTGGTTTTTCGGACCGGATTGGGTGTATGCCGGAGTCTATGCTCGGTGGCTGTCGGTTTGGCTGTTTTTTCAGTTCATTAATCGTCCATGTGTAATTGCGGTTCCGGCACTCGGAATTCAAAAAGGGTTGATGTTTTATGAGATCGCCGGTACGACAGCCAAGTTGCTGGCATTGGTTTTGGGATTTGCGCTGTTCAAAAGCGATATTGTCGCGATTGCATTTTTTTCAGTTATGGGAATGACGGCTTACTTGTTTCTGATTTTTTGGGTGTTGATTTCAGCCCGAAGCATTGATGCAATGAGGCTTTAATAAGGTTTGCCGGAAATGAAAAATACGGCTCTATTGATCAGCGGTGGTGAATACGCCAAGAAAGCGAGATAATGCAAAACACGATGAATCAGGAGATGGAACTTTATAAATTCGGCCGGTATTATGACAAGCGTCGATGGATAAGCCTTTGGCATCAATTGGACGAATTGTTGTCGCATACTCCGGACTCAGTGCTGGAAATAGGGCCGGGCTGCGGGGTTCTCAAGGCATTGGCTCACTGTTTTGGGATGGATATCGAGACCGTGGATATTGATCCGGAATTTGGGCCGGATCATCTTGCATCGGCTGTTTCACTGCCGTTCGAGAATGGCAGCTACGATTGCGTATGCGCTTTCCAGATGTTGGAGCATTTACCTTATGAAGATGCCCTGCAAGCATTCCGCGAGATGCTGAGAGTTACCCGGAAATACGTGTTGATAAGTATTTGGGATGCTCGGCCGATGTGGAGTTACGCTATCCATGTCCCAATGCACGGCCTGATAAAATTCCTGGTTCCGAAACCATGCCGGGCCGTAACACATGTGTTCAATGGAGAACATCACTGGGAAATCAATAAACGCGGTTATGAATTGCGGCGGGTTATCGCCGATTTCGGTAGTCAGGGCGCAACCCTTGCGCGGACCTACCGCGTATTAGAAAATCCGGTCCATAGATTTTTTGTATGGGAAAAAATTTTCCGTGACAGGGACGGCGCCTGATCGGATTCAACTTTTTTACGCGTCGGGCTCAGGTTCTTCGGCATCCGGTTTCCAGACCGCGCCGGCCCACATCCAGATTCCCACCTGAAGAAACGTATTATGGAAAAAATCAGAAATTAAATTCAATCCCAGATACAATAACATGGTTGGAATGAACGCCTCCGCTAGGGCGCGGCGTATCGGTGTGCGGTATGCTTTGCGTCGGAACAAGCGCAGGACATGTGCCGCGGCCATAATGTGCAAACCGAAAAACAGCAACACTCCAAGAGGCCCGAATTCGCTGTAGATAGCCGATAATCCGGTGGTCACATGTTGCGTGATACTGCCGCCTGCCACTTCGAGACGTCCGCTCCAGGTCAGGTAAATGTAATTGATGTATTTTTCCGCCAGCATACTGTTGTGTACGCTCCCGATGCCGCTGGCGAAATTTCCCGGTCCGGCGCCGATGAACCAGGCCGGCATATCGCGGCGCGCGTGCACGAAAATGTTGTAATATGCCTGTCCCTTGCTTCCGCTCCACATTTGTTGCCAACGATTCCGGAATTCCGAAACCGTCATAACATCTTCCGCCGGCAAATCGAATACCCGGCTCAAGCGCGGGTCTGATTTGACGTACAGGAAACCGATGGTGAAAACGGCGATCATGGCAATCATGGCGAGTTTATAACGCAAGGCTTTGACGCCGTAGAACGTCTGGGCGAAAACCAGCAGTGCCAGCAGCGGGAGCACATGAAAAGTGAATGTCAGAATCAATTGAAAGGCTGTTAACAAGCCGCCGAAAGCCGTCAGTAACTTTTGTTTCAAATCCGGAAAGTTGTGGAACATGGCGAACAGCAGGAAAATCACGGATGCCATCAGATACGCCACGATATTACAGCCTCCCAGTGTTCCGATTGCAAAGTCCACTTTGAGTATCGTAGGGTTAGGCAAGGGATTGACGCCGACAAGCCAGCCTAGATTCAGCACCAACTGTAAAGCGGTCAGCGCCAGGATGCAATAGACTATTCTACGGGCATCAGCGGCATTCGGTCGGATAAACCAATAGACCATGTAAAACGCCGGCACGAACGAGGCATAAGTCAGGAAGAAACGCAGAACCTGAATGGGTGGAACCCGGTTGATAACGGTGCCTACCGCCGCCAGACCGAGAAACATGAAAAGACACCGATTAAACAAGCGCAAATCACTGCGGTCACTGCGATCCTTGCTGAAATTAACCATCACAACTGCCAGCAGCAACAGGGCCAGCAACTTGTCCGACATTTGCAAGATCCAATGGGAATACAAGTTTGTAATCGTGGGATGCACGGCCGCAAGGATAAATAATACCAGTATTAAACGCCGGGGGTGCCCGATCAGCATCGAAGCCGCCAGGAAGGCGGTTACCGTCAGCCAGCCACCGACCGGATGACCGGTAAAAAGCGTCAGGATCAATCCCGAAAACAGGACTCCGGCCGCCAGTAAAGGAGCCAGGCAACGGTATAGCGCCGCCAATTGGCGGTCCTGCGGTTGTGGAAACGTTTCGTTCATGGGGATAAATGATATGATATGCCGCCGTTTACGGCAAGTTTAATCCCTGAAACCCGAACCCTAAAGCTAGCCAGCTTCGCTGAAAGTGTTCAGGGGTTCAGAGTTCAGTGTTCAGGCCGGATTTCCTGAACGCTGAACACCTGAACACTGAACGCTTTGGGCCGCAACAACTTAGACAGCCGCAT
>PXCX01000130.1 GCA_003565195.1 PVC group bacterium
AAATATGCGCCGATTCCGACCATCAAGCATGTCATGATGTCGCACGCTTCGTAAAAATACGTGCTCTTCAGTCCTGTTTTGATAAATCATCAATCGACAATCTTCAGTCCGCAATTTTGGGTGGCACATTACGGCAAAACTTGAACCGCCCATAATTTGTCGATTGCATTCGTTTTTCGGGTGTGCTAAATTATAGTGGTAATTAATTTTTTTTGCACGCCGAGGGCATATCCCACAGGAGTTGGAACTACATGCAAAAAATCACGTTTTTCGAGGCCATCCAGGAATTACAACGACAGGATCCGCGTTATGCCGCCGACGCCTACATTTTTTTAAGGGAAGCATTGGATTACACAATAAAAATGCTGGACAAACCTAGCGATGGCGCCGCACGCCATGTTTCGGCCTCCGAGTTACTGGAAGGGATCCGGGCATATACCCTGGAAACGTTCGGGCCCATGTCGTTGAGAGTTTTGCATCATTGGGGCATCCAGCGTACCGAAGATTTCGGTAATCTTGTTTTCAACCTGGTCCGGCATGGTGTTCTGGGTAAAACTGAAAGCGATCGGATCGAGGATTTCACCGGCGGATACGATTTTCCCGATGTATTCAGCCAGCCTTTCCTCCCGGAACGGTCCAAGCGCAACAGAACCGGTCCGGCATCGTCCGCGGCATCGTCCGAATCGGCAAGACCTCGGCACTCCAATGATGAACAGCATTAGGGGATATCGTTAACTGGCAGGAACCGATCAGCGGGTTCAGGTCGTCGCGCCACCGGCCACCCGCACCTGCGCCACCAAAAACGAATAAAGGAGATTGTATGAGCGAGAAAAACGACGACGTTAAGCAGAAGCATCAAACACTTTTCATGCACTTGATAATGATGATGAGCTCGTCGGCCCTGCAACATATGGGCAAAACGGTCAATCCGATGACCGGCAAAACCGATATCGACCTGGATGGCGCCGCTTTTGCGATCGACATGCTGGAGATGATCGAAGCACGGACCGAAGGCAACCGGGAACGCGACGAAGATCGTCTGCTTAAATCGCAGTTGGCGAATTTGCGGCTTAACTTTGTCGAGACCAGCGCGACCGCAGGCAAATCGGGCACCGCGGAGTCCACGCAAGCCGATCCCGCCCCTCGACCGGAGCCATCCACTGCTGCATCAAGCGAATCGCCGCCTCATCAAACCTCTGATGAAAAGCCGGAACCGGCGGTCGACCAAAAGGTTTCGACGCCTCCCTCCGATCAGGAAAAAACCGATGAGCCGGCGGCCGCGCGCTTCCATAAGTCGTACGGTTGATCCGGGTTGCCTACCAATAGGCCGGCAAGTGTAGTTCCTGGCGCATGGTCTCAACATCCTGCTGCAGGGCGGCATTAAGCGGAATGCCTGTGACCTGGCGTTCTTGCATAGCCAAATACTCTTTTTCGCCCGCCGTATAAATCCGTTCCTCGTCCGGCGCCTGACGGGCGGCGCGTAACTGCCGCAAAATATTGCCGGTCGTCTCACGAAACCGGTCACGCCCCATAAACGCCCCCGGATCGATGGCCAGAAAGAAATGGCCCAGTGGATAAGGAATCTGCCGGCCGTCGGTGTCGGTTCCGGAAAGCGCCTTAAGAAAACTGCCGGCTTGCAGGGCGGCCGACAGAATTTCGACAACCGTGGCGTACCCGTATCCCTTGTAGCCACCGCGTTCTTCCCCGGCACCGCCCAGCGGCAACAAGGCCGCGTTGTCCTGTGTCAGCGCCTTCAGGATCGCCCCGGCATCCGTCAAAATCGATCCGTCACGACCGATCACCAGTCCGTCGGGCACGGATTGACCTTTACGCGCCAACGCCTCAATCTTGCCACGCTGGGTAATCGAGGTTGCACAATCAAGCAGGAACGGGAACGGTTCATCAGTGGGCATACCGACCGTCAACGGGTTAGTACCCAGCATATTTTCGACACTGAAAGTCGGCGCGATCGAGGGCCGTGCGTTCGTTCCCGTCATTCCGATCATGCCCGCTTCCACCGCCATCAATGCGTAATAACCGGCAATCCCGTAATGAGTTGAATTGCGTACCGCAACCATTCCCAACCCGAACCGGCGGGCCTTCTCGATGGCCGATGTCATCGCGCGATACGCGATCACCATACCCATCCCGTTGCGACCATCCATGACCGCCGTGGCGGGACCTTCGCGCACCGTTTCAACATCGGTCACCGGATTAAGAATACCGTCTCGTATCCGATTGTAGTAGATTGGTTTCAAACGGTTGATCCCGTGAGAATCGATGCCGCGCCGGTCAGCCGCCAACAATACATCGGCGCATATCCTTGCATCGTCAGCCGGCACGCCCACACCGGTCAGGATATCCGTCATCAGCCGATCCAGCGTTTCAATATCTATCCAAATCACATCGTTTTCCGGCATGGTTTATCTTCCCCAGTTTATTCAAGCACAGTTTCAATCTGGTCCATCAGCGGATCGGTCAGCCGGTCGAGATAATCGGCGGCCGCCAAGTTCTCTTCAACCTGCTGCGGACGTGTCGCGCCGGTTACAACCGTACTCACATTGGGATTTTTGAGACACCAGGCCAGAGCCAACTGTGCCATACTGATGTTTAATTCGATGGCGATTGCGCTCAATTGGCGTACCTTGACCAGTTGCGCTTCCGAAAGTCGTTTGCGCATCCCCTCGCTCTTCGCCATTGCGCTGTCCGGCGGTATTCCGTCGTTATATTTGCCGGTCAGGATACCTACTGCCAGGGGCGAATATACCGTGGTCCCCAAACCATACCGTTCAAATACCGGCGCAAGTTCCCGATCGACGCGATCACGGTTCAACATATTGTAACGGGGTTGTTCCATGGTCGGCCCGGCAAGGCCATCGCGTTCGGCGATCGCAAACATCTGCAATAAATCGGTCGCCTTGAAGTTACTGGTGCCCCAGTAGAGAATTTTTCCCTGAAGCATCAACGTGTTCATCGCATGCACAATTTCGTCAAGCGGCGTATCCGGATCAGGGCGATGACAGAAATACAGATCCAGATAATCCAAGCCCATACGTTTCAGAGCCGCGTCACAGGCTTCCATGATATGCTTACGCGACAAACCACTCTGGTTGGGTTTGCCGCCGCCATGATAGACCTTGCTGGAAACGCAGAAGGTATCACGCGCCCAACCGCATTTACGGAAGACCCGTCCCATCGCGGATTCAGCGGCGCCGGCGCCGTAGGCTTCCGCGCCATCAAAAAAATTCACCCCGTTTTCATAAGCTGTTTTCATGCACGCTTCTGTGGCTGCATCATCAACCGATTGGCCGAATGTCCGCCATGAACCCAGAGAAATCGCGCTAACCTTCAATCCGGACCGTCCCAATTTACGATATTGCATGGTTTTTTCCTGTATTTGCTATCGTTCGAATAACTCGCCGCACAATCATAGCATGTGACATCCTGAATTCAAGTCTCCAATGTTCAACCTTGAAGGCCAGGCCATGGCAGAATCTTCTCCATGGCAGAATCTTCTTGACCGTTATGCGACAACATGGTAGCTTAATTGGTTTGCAAAGGAAGTATGGTTATTATGAAACGGGTTTATCAACCATCAAACAAGAAACGGCAACGCAAACACGGTTTTCGCGCACGGATGGCAACCGCCGACGGACGCAAGATCCTGGCGAGGCGACGTCAAAAGCGGCGGATCCGGCTAACGGTTTAAAATCGCCGGATCAGCGTCTTCCGCGTTCGGCGCGTTTGCGATCGAACCGCGATTTCCAGGAAGCGTACGCACAACGGCGGCGTGTTATAGGCTGTTATATGGTGCTATTCATTCGCTCAGGACCTGATAACGCGTTGCGTTTGGGTGTGGTAGCCAGCCGTCGTGTTGGGAATGCGGTAGCGCGGGCGCGGGCTAAACGAAGGTTACGAGAGGCATTCCGTCGGGTTAGGCATGATATTCGCGATAACCGCGATGTAGTGCTTGTGGCTCGACGTTCGATTCTACGCGCATGCTGGAAGAACGTTGAATCCGATTTACAGCGCGTATTGCAAAAAGCCGGATTTTTGCCGGGTAAGCGCAGGGACTGAACGCCGTGAAACGTTTGGTTGTTTATTTTATTCGTGGGTATCAGATAGTTTTGTCGCCGTGGCTGGGGGGGCGCTGCCGTTTTATACCATCCTGTTCCGAATATGCCTTGCACGCGGTTGATGTGCATGGCGTCCGGCAGGGAACCTATTATGCTTTGAAACGCCTGTTATGTTGTCATCCACTGCATGCCGGGGGTTACGATCCAGTCCCTGAACGGGACGTTGAAACTACGCAGAGGAAAGCGTTTAACTCATGAGCTCTCCCTTGGACCGCAAAGATTTAATCCCGATCGTCCTGCTGATTGCCCTTTTGTTTCTTTGGGGACCGTTATCACGGGTATTGTTTCCGCCGCCGCCACCGTCCGCGGATGAACCGCCGGCAAGGCCGGAACAACCCGACACGGTACCCGAAAAACCGCTGGATCCGGAACCGGAAATCGAACCGGAACCGGATCCCGATCGGCCGCCGGCCATCATTGAAGCCGATCCGGAACCACCACGAACGCGCCGTCCGGAACAACATGTCGTGCTGACCAACGATCACGTTGAAATACGGCTCAGCAGTTGGGGTGCCGGCGTTCAAACCGTACGCTTGTTCAATTATCGCAGTACACTTGATCACGACAGCGATCCGGTGGTGCTGGAATTCAGCGATCACCCCGCCCTGACTTACGGGAACGCCGCGGTTTTTTCGCATCAGCATGATTTCTCAATTGTGCATCATGAACATGACCAGGTGTATTTCAAGGCGGAAAACGCCCAGGGTTTGGTCATGATACGGGCCTTCGAGATGGATCCGAGTAATCCCTACCGTTTTTTGGTACGTGACACCTTCGAACATACCGGTGACGAACCGCTGCTAATCGAAGACCACGATATCCGTCTGGGCCCTTTCGAACCTGAAACGGACGCCTCACAAAGCACGCGCATCACCGGCCCGGACCTGAGCCTGGATGTCCTTCCATCAGGCGGCGGCCAACGGGTCCGGCACTGGACCAAAAAACGCTTCTTTTCGCAGGAACAGCTTCTGAGCGATCTATTCTATCCGGAAGGCCATAGCGGTCGCGGCTGTTCGCCGTTCGGCAGCCAGTTGGCGGAACCCTTGCCACAAACCGTTGAGGAACGTATCCGGCAGGATACCGACTGGATCGCTGTGAAGAACAAGTTTTTCGTGCAAATCCTCGCGCCTCGGATAAATGCTGCCGGCTATCGATTCGCCGTGAGCCGCGCTGTTCCCGATACGGAACTTCCTGGCCAGCCTGGGAGTTGGAGTTCGGTCGCCATCCCGAACAACATTTCGGCGGCACTGCTGCTCGAAGGATTCGCGATGGAACCCGGCGACAAATTCGAAAACCATTACAGTTACTATGCCGGGCCGAAGAAATTGACAGCGCTGCAGCCGCTGGGCAATCATCAGGAAGAAGTCATGGAATTCGGGCGGTTGCGCTTCTTCTGCCGCATCCTGCTGCGCGGTCTTAACGGCTTATACCGTCTGATCCCCAATTACGGCATCGCGGTCATGTTGCTGACCATCATTATTCGGGTTCTGTTCTGGCCGATCACCCGCAAAAGTACCGAGAGCATGAAACGGATGCAGGAGTTGCAACCCGAAATGAAGGCTTTGCGCGAGCGTTTCAAGGATAACCCGCAGAAAATGCAGCAGGAAACCATGGCGCTCTACAAAAAACACAAAGTCAATCCGGTAGCCGGTTGCCTGCCAATGTTGGTTCAGATACCGGTGTTCTTCGCATTATTCACTGTCTTGCGCAGTGCAGTTGAATTACGGTTTGCCGACTTCCTCTGGATTCGCGACTTGAGCGAACCGGAGAACCTGCTTGCCGGTTTTGTGCCGCTGGTCGGATCGCTTAATATCTTACCTATCCTTATGACGGTCACCATGGTCGCCCAACAACAGCTGACGCCCTCGTCCGGCGACCCCAGTCAGCGCAAGATGATGATGTTTATGCCGATTATCATGCTGGTATTCTTCTATTCCATGCCCTCAGCGCTGGTCCTGTACTGGACCACCAATCAGGGGTTGATGATCGTGCAACTGATGCTGCAACGGAAACGCAA
>PXCX01000098.1 GCA_003565195.1 PVC group bacterium
CGGCGCGGCGCGGATCGCGCAGTTTCAGTTCCACCGGATAGCGGTTTTCGCCGATCGTCACGCACAGATCGAGACGGCGGCGGCCTAGGGCGAATTCACGATCGATATGCGCTCCGCCATTGACCACCCGTTGCAGGAAGGCTTGCAGGATCAGGTGCGGCGCGGCTTCGCGGTATTCGTATTTCTCGGTCCAGATATCGCCATTCTCGCGCCAGAATTGCTGAAAGGCTTTCAACAGGCCGTTCATATCCAGCACGCCGTCGCGTAGCCAGTGGGTATCGATCCGGCTTTGCAGGGCGAATTGATCGGGATAATTCAAGGCACGCACGATGACTTCGCGGTATAAAGGGTTGGCAGCTTCGAGGTAGCCCCGATCGATGCGCAACAAGCCCAGATCCAGCGTGTAACGGCAATCGTCGGAGGTCGCGTCGAGTTGCTGGTCGGCCCCGATCAATACCGGTTCGACGACTCGCCGGACGCGTTCCTCGCGCAACCGCTCGATCAGACTGTCGATATGTGTGTCGCGCCGCAGGATCAACCGTTCGGCGGCTTCGTCGAAATGCTCGCGCTTGATTGCGCGCGCCGGATCGCCTTCGCATAGATCATCGACCACTTCCCGCGCCAGGGCGTTGACCAGCCAGGGTTGACCCTGACTCCACCAATAGGCCCGCGCCACGGCTTCGGGCGGAAACGCCTGTCCCGTGTCGGTGGTGTGTTGCGCGTACAAATCCGATACCTCCGACTCGGTGAAGTTGCGCAAGGTTAAGGCTTTGGCGGCGATATTGAATGGACTCGACGAGCCGAGCGTATCGCCGTCGGAACGGATACGCGCTTTATAGTCGCGAATATTGCGCATGCCCACCAACGCGCAGGAATGTGGAAAGGGCGCCTCAGGCCGGTTGACATAGCCGTCGCGCAGTTGGCGCAGGAAGGTGATCAGCGTGCCGTTCGCGAGACAGTCCACTTCATCGAAAAGCATGATCAACGGACGGTCCATCGCCGCGCAGAGACGGTTAAGCCCAACCTTGACTTGGGTGTTGACTTCCCCATTGGCAAAGGTATCCGGCATTTTGTAAACGGAAACCGCGGAGCGCAATGCCGCTGTAACTGCCGGGATACCGCGTTCAGGCTGGTTGAATTCCTGGACGCTTTCAAGCGAACAGTACAGCGCGCGATAGGTCGTGTCGGCGTTCAGTTCCTTGGCCAGCGCCTTGAGCAGCGTGGTCTTGCCGCTCTGACGGGCGGCATGGATCACGAAATACTGGCGGCGTTCAATCAAGTTGAAGACTTCAGCGCAACGCGCGCCTGCCGGCAGCATGTAATGCTCGCCGGGTACACAGGGGCCGGTGGTGTTGAAGAAACGGTTCATGACCGGAAGCATAGCATGTTGAAGATGGGAAGGCAAGGGGAGGGATTGGGATTTATGATTTATGATTTATGATTTATGATATGAGAGAATCCCTTATTCTCTGATTTTCTGACCAGTTTCTTCTTCGGGTTTCGTATGATAATACCGCAGGATATATAGTCTGTAAAATATGGCCAGAGTATCCTGCATGGTGCGTCGTACGGTGCGATATTTCAGGCAGCCGTACCTTCCGTGAAAATCCAACGTGATGGGCGCTTCCGTAATCTTGTAGCCCAGATGGCGGGCAATCACCAGCATCTCCAGATCATAGGCAAACCGTTTGACCAGCATCCGCGGCATCACCGCTTCGAGCACGGGGCGACGGAACAGTTTGATGCCGGTCTGGGTGTCGCGCACCGGTAGCCGGAACAAGATCCGTGCGATCGTATAGTAGGTGGCGCTGATCATCCGACGTTTTCGCGGATACACCAGTTCGGAGTTCGGATGTCGTTTGGCACCGACTACGATATCGCTGCCGGTTTGCAGCATGCGCTCGAAAAACCAGGCGCTTTGGTGTGGCGGCAGATCCAGATCGGCATCCAAAAACAGGATATGACTGCCGCGCGCCTTACCGAAGCCGGCGCGTAAGGCGTGACCTTTGCCCTGATTCGGCGATAACGCGACAATCCGTAGTTCAGGAAATTCCGGTTCGACCGCCCGTAATTGGTCGAGTGTGTTGTCTTTACTGCCGTCATCTACGGCAATGATTTCGAAGTCAATACAGCCGCGAATCGTTTGTGCTACCTTCCGGATATTGGCCCCAATCACACTGCCGAGATTATGGCATGGTAACACAATACTGAGCAGTCCGTCAGCGCCTAGACATTCACGCGCCGCTTCCCAATTGACTTCCTCCGCCCCCGGCAGTGTATTCATAACCCTTGGTTTCCCCGCCCGAAGTGGTGGGCGCTACAGGATTTGAACCTGTGACTTCTGCCGTGTGAAGGCAGCGTTCTCCCACTGAACTAAGCGCCCGGAAAGCATCTCGAAATCCTGTTAGTATAACTGCCAGTTCGTAGGTGTCAAATCGAAAATGTTGTACATCGCAGCAAAATCGGATATGCTGTTCTGGACGAAAACATTTAAATTGTCACAAAGGGGAAGCCAAACGATGAATAACCTGGAAGAAGGAAACCAATTGACGCTGGATTTCAAGAAACTGGCCAAGGCTGTTGCCGCGACACCGGATATTTTACCGGTAGCCGTACAGCATGCCGATACCGCTGAAGTTATTCTGTTGGCCTATACCAACCAGCAAGCATTTAACGAAGCGATAAACAAACGACGGGCGATTTTCTGGAGTACGTCGCGCAACGAATTGTGGGAGAAAGGGAAACAGTCCGGTGAAACCTTTGAACTGCTTGACGTCTACGTGAATTGCGAACAGAATTCATTACTCTATAAGGTGCGCCCGCGACGCGGCAATATATGCCATACACGCAACCGGCATGACCAGCCGCGCAACTGTTTTTATCGACGCCTTGATCTCGATACCATGGCACTCGAGAATCAGAATCCATAAGGGAATCGCGATAATGTCATCGACTCCATGGTTTCCCTGTAAACAAAGCTGGAAACACGCCGCCGTGACATGAAAATGCCGCGGCGTATTACGGTGATGATGGATGCGGCCTGCATTGATGCGGGTGATCCCGATTTTGGGTCGCAGGAAGGCGAACCGACTACCGAATTTCATGTAGTCTCGACGTTACGCGATCTCGGATACGACGTATTCATTCTCGGCGTACATGACGATGCCGGAGCGGTGGTCGACGGGTTGCGCAAACAACGACCCGATCTGGTTTTCAATCTGACGGAAGAATTCCGGGGCGATCGGCGTCAGGACCGGAACCTGGCGGCGTTACTGGAGCTGATCGGGGTGCCGTTCACCGGGAGCGGTGCGCTGGGACTTTCGCTCTGTCGCAGCAAGAGTTTGTGTAAGCAATTGCTGAATTTGCATCGTATTCGCGTGCCGGGTTTCATGGTTCTGCGAGCGCGTCGCATTCCTCGCATTCCTGTCGGACTCAAATTCCCGCTGGTGGTGAAACCGGTTTATGAGGATGGCTCGGTCGGGATATCCAACGCATCACGGGTTATGACACCGGAATCGCTTATGGAACGCGCAAGACAGGTTCATCAACGCTGGTGTCAGCCGGCAATTGCCGAAGAGTATATCGAGGGGCGGGAATTGTATGTCAGCGTGCTGGGCAATGAACGACGCCAAGTGTTGCCGCCGCGTGAATTCTTCCGGGATAATCCGAACGGAGATGGACCGCTGATGGCAACCTACCGGGTCAAATGGGATGAAGATTACCAGGATAAATGGAATATCCGGTTTGGTTTTGCCGCGGTCGATGAACCTTTGATGACGAAGCTGGATCGGATATGCAAACGGACGTGCCGGTCCCTGCATTTACGTGATTATGCGCGGATAGACTTGCGGCTGACGCCCGACGGCCGGATTTATATCCTGGAAGTCAACCCGAATCCGGATCTTGCCTATGGTGAGGAGGTGGCCGAATCGGCGGAGCGTGCCGGTATCAGCTATGCCGCGTTACTGCAAAAAATTGTACGGATGGCCATGCGGCGCGCATCAATTACAGGTGGCGGTTAAGCGGATGGAGTAAGGTGCGTTTAAGCGTGAGAGCGCCTTCGGCGTTTTTACGACTTTATTTTTGTCTCTTAATGTGATACTCTTATATTATATGATTTTGTTGGTACAGCGGTTATAACGGGTCAATCCGCCTTAGGTAAGGATTTTTAATATGCGATTGGTTGCAGAACATTCCCAACAGGATTTCATCGGAAAATTCCTGCAGTATATCCGGGCGCGTGGTATTGGTGCGGAAGTACGCCCCAGCGGTTCCGCCTGGGGATTGTGGGTGCATCACGAAGATGCTTGTCGCGATGTCCGCCGTGAATTTGATGATTTTTTGCGGGATCCGGCAGCAAGCAAGTATGATGTTGCCGCGCCATCGGCATCGGAAACCGCTGTGCCGCCGGAGGATCTCCAATCAAAACAGCGGCAACGGGCTGAGTCTTTGGCCAGCCTCGCCGCGCTCCGCCATGGACTGCTGAGCGGTCCGATTCCGGTGACGACAGTCTTGCTGGTGCTGAGCGTCCTGATTACCCTGCCGTTGCTGTTGGGAAGACAGCAAGGCGAGTTCTCCGATCTAGGCAAGTGGATAATCGGATTGCTTTATGCGGATTCCAGAATAACAACCCAGTGGTGGCGGGTTATTACGCCGGTTTTTTTGCATTTCAATTGGCTGCATATTATCTTTAACATGCTCTGGTTACGCGAACTCGGCGGTCGGATCGAGCGAATCAAGGGATCCGGTTTCATGTTGTTGTTTTTTTGCGTGACCGCCGCCGTCTCGAATTACGCCCAGTTCGTTGCCTCGGGTGGCCTTTTTGGCGGGATGTCAGGCGTTGTATACGGACTTTTCGGGTATATTTGGGTCAAATCACGATTTTTTCCGGAGGAAGGCTTCATGATCGACCCGGCCATGGTGATGATGTTAATGCTATGGTTTTTCCTGGGCTGGAGCGGTTTGGCTGGGCCCATCGCCAATTGGGCGCACGGATTCGGACTGATCAGCGGGGTTTTACTGGCGTTGGCGCCGGTTCGTCGATCGCAGGCGTGAGTTCCGATTAATACGCGTCGACCCCGGCAACCAGGCGGCGGAGATTGTCGAGCCCGATCCGAATTCCGTTCAAAGGCTCTTCGATGCCTTCGAATTCGATCGACAATACGCCCTTGTAACCTGCTTTTTTCAAAATGCGCAAACTTTGCACCAGCGGCAAGTCTCCGTGCCCGATCACGGCGCCACGGCGGAAATTGCCGCCCCGCGTCAGCGTCCAGCCTTCGCCGGGGTTGAATCCGTTACCGGATTTGATGTGAAAATCCTTGGCATGCACATGAAATACATAGGGCATCAGCCGACCCAGCGCCTTGGTCGGTGATTCGTCGACACAAAGGAAGTTGCCCAAATCGGCTAATACACCGAAATTCGGATGATCGACGGCGTTGACCAGTTGCTCGACACGCTCGCTGTCCTGACAGAAATGCCCGTGATTTTCGATCATGGTCCGGATTCCTTTATCGGCGGCGTATTCGGTGACTGCGCGGCATCCCTTGGCCAGCCGCGGCACGGCATCGGCAAACCCGCGTGCGCCATGCGTGTCGGCGGCGAATCCCTGCGATGCATCATGCCGCATACCGGGAACGCCCAGAATGGCGGCCACATCGACTTCGGTTTTAACTCGTTCGATTTCAGCATCCAGATCGCCGTTGCAACCTCGCAGAAAATCGGCGCCGATTGTGTAATTGACGATCGGGATTCCGACACGCTCGCATTCAGCGCGCAATTTTTCAGCAAATGCCGGCAGAGTATCGCCTTCCGGCACTGCAATGGTTGAAAATTCCAAGGCATCGAACCCCATGGCCTGCGTTTTGGCCGGGACCTCATCCTGACGCATGGCGCCCGAACGAACCAAACCGCTATAACTATAAGAACTTATACCCAATTGCATTTCGTAATCCTCCACGATTTAATGATTTGCTGCGCAAAGCGGTGAAGTATGTCATAAACGATCCGGCAATGCAACTTGTTTTAGCTCCTTAATCATAAATTCTTTGAGTAGATGAGTCAAACATTTCCGCGAAAATTCTGTGAGATGGCGACGTTCTGAGTGTTCAGTGTTCAGGGGTTCAGAGTTCAGGAAAGAGGGCAG
>PXCX01000318.1 GCA_003565195.1 PVC group bacterium
ACCGTCTTGCGCCAACGGTTTTATATCGCCGAAGAAGCCGCGCTCGAACCGGAACGGTTGACCATCAGTTCCGAAGGCGTTTCGCTGTGGGCCAGACAACGCATCAAGACGCTGAAGGGTTCCCCTAAAAACACCGAATCCGATGTTCCGGAAGGACCGGTGGCGGTGCTTGACGTCGATTCCTTCTATTCCGATTTCCTGGTACTCGGTCCCGGACGCTACGTCTTTAGCCGGTCAATTCTTAACGGCGCCAACGAAATTGCCGCAAACGAAGAACTTGCCGTGCAAACCCTGGCGCGTGAAGTCGGCAATTCAATTGAGCGGGCCGGTAGCGAAAACAATGGCGCGAAGCCGGTTCGGATCCTGATTTCCGGCGCGACCACGGCAGCCAACCGGTTGGCTGACGCTATCCGCGAACAAACCGGACTTCCCTGTGAAACCGCCGACCCGTTCGATCAGGTTAAACTGGAAGCCGTCGCCCAAAACACTGTTCCCGAGTCCGAACGCAACGCCGTCTCGTGGACCGCCATGATCGGGATGGCCGCTCAACCCGAATCGCTGGAAATCAATCTTGTGCCGGATTCCGTAAGAATGCGCCGGCAATTGGGACGGCACGCAAACTTGTATTCGCGGCTTGCGGTGGCCGTGATGGCGTTCCTGCTGGCGGCTTCTTTCTGGGCCTGTATCCATTTCTTTTCGCGCCGCGAACAGTTGCAGAAAGTTCAGGAAGCCGTGCAACATACCATGCCGCGGGTTATGCATGTCGAACGCCGTAAAGCGATGACCGAAAAAGCTGAAGCCTATCTGGATACACGTTCCGATGCTGCAAGATTACTTGATGCCGTCCATCCAGCCATTCCGGCCGATGTGGTGATCGACGGTTTCGAACTCGACCTGGTACGCCAACGGCTCGCGTTGCGAGGATCCGCGCCCGCGATCCGGGATGTGCGTGCCGTCGTGAATCAGTTGGATGGTTCACCGCTTTTCCGGAACGTGCGTGAAGACGGCGCCATGAGTAGCGATCCGCGCACCGGCCGTTTCAATTTTAACGTGATCTGTACCCTGGAGGATGAAGTGTGATCGGTGAAAAATTTGATCAGTTAAAAAAACGCGAAAAAATCGGTTTAATCGTTAGCTTGCTGGTCGTCGCCCTGGTGCTGGTCGACCGGTTTGCCGTACAACTTGTCGTTCGCCAAATCGAACAGTTGGAAGAGGAAATCCGTGCCGAAAACCTGCAGCTCAAGTATAACCTTGCCGAAATAGCCCAGGAACCGAAGGTAAACGCGCGCTACGAATTTTTCCAGCCCCTGCTGCAGGCAACGCCCACGGAAGCCGTCGCCCTGGATCAGCTTAAAGCCCGGATCGATGAACTGGCGCGCCGGCACGACTTGCAAATCCTGGCCATGCGCGACCGGGCCGACTCCGATGAGGAACAGCCATGGATGCGGGTGGCAGTCGAGATCAGCAGTTTCGAAGCCGATATTGACGCATTAATTCAGTTCCTGTTTGCCATACGCCGGGAACCCCATGTCTGGCGGGTCGACCGCATCAACCTGTCGCCCGAACCCGGTGGCGGTCTCAGTGGCGCCATGATTATCGCGCAAATCACGGAAAGACCGCGGACTGAAGACTGAAGACATGGCAGAGATTACGGAGCTACGCCTCGTCCGGGACTTGCGCCCGGCAGAGGGGCCCGCGTTAGCGGGCAGTCCCGGCCGAGGCGAACATCGAACATCGAACATCGAACACAGAACATCGAAGTTAAGAAAAACACGATTCTTTGCGCCACAAAGTATCGCGTTGGAATTTAGCGTCGCTATTCCCGGCCAAACCACCCCAAATACGCGTCGAGATCAAAAAATTCTCACTTCGATGTTGAATGTTCGATGTTCGATGTTCAAAAGTAGTGTTCAATTCAAGCCCGTAAGAACCTAGCCGTTATTCTCGGATTCGGGGCCGCGAGGCCAAGAACATATTCCGCGCTCGGATGCTTTGACAAACGCACTGATTTCAGACGCCAAGGGACTATCGAAAGATGTTTCGATGCGCTCCAGGGCTTGGGTAGTATTCAGGTTCGAATGATATAAAATTCGGTAAAGCCGCTTTATCTCAAGCCGTTCACCCGATTTCATGCCGGCACGCCGCATGCCCACGGCGTTCAATGCCGCGATCCGGTTCAACGTGACCGGATGCGTTGTGCAAAACGGTGGGACATTCTTGGAAACCCCGCTGCCGCCGCCAATCATTGCCAAACGACCGATATGGCAAAATTGATGGATAATGGCATTGCCGCTGATAAACGCGCGATCGCCGACGGTGACATGACCGGCGAACAGAACGCCGTTGGCCACAATGACGCCGTTACCCAGGCGGACATTGTGGCCGCAATGCGAAAACGCCATCAGGAAACAATGATCACCGATCTCGGTCGTCGTGCCTGGCTTGGAACCGCGATGCAAGGTGACGCCTTCTCGAATGACACAATTGGAGCCCACCTTGAGATAGGTCTCGCATTCCCGAAAACCCAGATCCTGGGGTAAATCACCTAATATCGCACCCGCATGAATCCGGCTGCCGCTGCCCAGCGTGGTGCCGCCGTAAACGGTAACGTGCGGACCCAAATGACAGCCGTCGCCAATCCTGGCGCCGGCGTGAACGATGCTGAACGGACCGATGGCAACATCTACCCCCAGTTCGGCGCCCGATTCAACAATTGCGGTTTGATGTATTTCTGTCATCAGCGGTTCTCTCCCGGAAATGATTCATGCCGGATTTCGTAAAAAGCGGTATCCTATCAAATCCGGGCGGCCTGATCAATAAGCGATTTTAGACCGCTCCCCATTCAGGTCATACTGAACTCCTGAACACTTCAGCGGAGCCGGCTAGTCCTTGAAACTTACCAGGCCGGCTTCGCGTAAACTTAGAAAACCACCGTCTTGCGGTCCATCGCCGCCGCCGGGCCGGCCAATGATGACATGGTCCAGAATCCGGATATTCATGATCCGGCCGGCTTCCACCAATTGACGCGTGATCCGTAAATCTTCCCGCGAGGGCTGGGTGTCGCCGGAAGGATGATTGTGTGCCAGGATACAGGCTGCCGCATTGGTTTGGATAGCTTCGCGGAATATTTCGCGTGGATGTACCAGGCTGGCATCAAGGATGCCGCGGGTTATCTCCAGCGGCGCGGTTTGTAAACGATTACGCGTGTCCAGTAGTAAGGTCCAGAATGTTTCCGCAGACAGCGTCCGTGCCGGTCCCGCCAGCAGGGCGGCGACATCGGCCGGTGAACGGATCAGCGTTCCCGGCGGCGACGCTTCGCGGTTGAGCCGCTGACCCAACTCGAAGGCGGCCCGCAGAATGGTTGCCTTGACGGTTCCAATCCCTCGTATCGCCGCCAGCTCGGATTGCGGCGCGCGCGCCAACGCCGTCAGTGAACCGTAACGTTTCAATAAACTACGCGATAATTCCACCGCGTTCATCCCGCGAATGCCAAGCCGGATCAATAACGCAATCAGGATTTCGTCCGGCACATGGGCAACACCCTGCAAGGCCACGATTTCGCGGGGACGCATGTTGGCCGGCAAGTCGCGAATCCGGTTCAGTACCGGTTCGACTTCGTAAACCGTTTGCGTCGCAGTTTCGTTTTTTCTCATGGTCCGGTTGCAAACCATAGTCGAAACGCGACCGAATTACAAGCCCTGATTCGGAGGCGACCACGCTCCATGCTTCAGTTTCCCGTCGACAGGACCGACAGGATCGACGGGATCGACAAGGTCCATGGTCTACGGTCTATGCTCAGCGGTCTTCTCATCCCCCCTCCAGCCCGGACAACCGGCAGGATCCATGGCGCTCCCAGTGCGCGCCTACAGTGGCCATGATATCGCTGATCGAACCTGACGCGTCAAGCGTAATCCATTCAACCGGCAATTGATGGCGTAACCAGGTCATTTGACGTTTGGCCAGCCGGCGGGTGCGTCCGATGATCCGTTGGATGGCTTCGGCTTCCGATATCTCGCCTGCCAGGAAAGCTTGTGCTTCGGTGTAGCCGATCGCTTGACGCGCGGTTTTACCCAGGCCGGGACAGGCGGTCAAGTTTGCGGTTTCCGACCATAATCCGGCGCGAACCATGGCGTCTACCCGGGCGGCAATTCGTTCGTTGAGAACCGCTGAAGACATGCATAATCCCGCAAGTCGCGGCGTCTGAGGTTGCCAGGTGCGCGGCGGGTGGTTGACGCCGGCCGCGCTCCATTCAAGGGCGCGGATCAGGCGGCGCGGATTATCCGGATCAGGCAGCGCTTCAAGCCAGGCGGGTGCGCGACGGCGCAAAATCTCTCGTAAGGCGCCGGGCCCTGCTTCACGCGCCAGTGTTTCCCATTCCCGGCGATGTCCGGAATCCGGCGGCGGACCTTGTGCCAGACCGTGGATCAAGGCCTTAATGTACAAGCCGGTACCGCCCGCGACAAGTAAAGGCCGCGACGCCGGCGGTTGCGCCGCCTGTAATTGGGCCGCGCTGGCCGCCAGATAATCGGCTACGCTGAACGGCCGGTCCGGTTCGGTCAGATCCATGCCGAAATAACGGATTTCGGTCCGTTCCCGCGCCGTCGGTTTAGCTGTACCGATATCCATCCCGCGATAAACCAGCATGGAATCCGCCGATAAAATGTCAAAACCGTTGCGTAAAGCAAGACGATGCGCGAGTTCCGTCTTGCCGATCGCTGTCGGCCCGCATAAGAAAAACGCTTCCATTGAATTTCCAATCAGTATACCCGAATAATCGGTTGCCTGCGGATATCCCGGATTCAAATGTCCCAAATCGAACGCAGTATGTCAAGCGACAGCGGCCCCCTTTTGGATTGAATTATGGCTTGGGATTGGTATGATGATGGTTTTGATTCGCTTAAGTGCGACTGAAGAGTGTTTCCGGATATGGGTTGATGACTACGATGTTGAAAACTGCGCAAGACGGTGTGCCGGGCCGTATATTATACGGTGATCCCGATCGGATCGCGACCGGTTATCGCGCCTGGGCGCGCCAGCCGGTGGATGCCGCGCTTACCGATTTCGGCACGGGATCCGCGGTGCGGAAGCATTCCACAACTCTCGGCGCGCCATTTGAGGTTACCGGTCCGGGTACTTTTTTCGGCAAGGAACAGCGGACATTGCGCTTCGAACCCACCGAACGTGAAGGCTGGTGGTTCGATCGTGAAGATTTACCCGAGATGTTGCCGATCGCGGTTTCGATTTATAATGTATGGACGACAGCGCGTAATATCGTTTTGTGTTCCGGTTCCCCTCACAATTATATGCGTATGGTCGAACATATTGTTGCGTTACGTACGGGGTTACAGCTTGACAACGTCCTCATCCGCATGGCTTCGGGCGATCCGCCCCTGTTTGACCGCGGTTGTCTCGATCTGGTGGAGGCGGCCTTGCGGGCGAGGATCGTCGATCAAGCATCGCCGGCAAGCTGGGTTACGGTAAAGCAACCGGTAACGGTCGGCAATTCCGGAACCGGTTTTCTTAGCCTGCTGCCTTACCAGTCCCGGGATCCCTATTTGCAGATGGATGTTGCCGTCGATTTCCCGTCGGCGATCGGGCAGCAGCGGATTCAGGTAGAGGTCAACGACGATACGTTCAGCGTGGGCGCGGCGGCCCGCACCAATACCACGGTTGCCAAGATGATATATTGTAAAACCATCGGACAATTATTCGCCGATACCCGTCGTCTGGGGTATACGTCCCGCAATATTCTGATTGCGGGGCGCCGGGGTTATTGGAATGAGCCCAAACTGATAAGCGACCATAAATCGCTTGAGGCCGTCTGGCATCGCGCTATCCAGGATTTGGCGGCGGCCCTGGCGCTGATTGATGGAGGGCGCTTTGCCGGCCGCGTCATTTCATATAAGTCCGGTCATACCCTTGATGTGGCCATGATCCGCTACCTTTACCGTCATGATTTGTTGTGTCGCGCATCCATTGGGCAGTCATGATGTTGGCGGTCGTATGCTAGCTAGAGCCTGTCCGAAAAGGGTTTCGGATGGGGTGTTCAGAGTTCGGTGTTCAGAGTTCAGGCGCGGATTTAGCCTTGGGAAGTTGCAATCAGGGCATTTTCGCGTGCAGAGGCCC
>PXCX01000263.1 GCA_003565195.1 PVC group bacterium
CGGAAACCCATCCCGGGGCGGATTCGGATTACGGATTCTGGCTCGAATCAGCCGGATTCGGGCATACGGCCAGCGACCGCATAAGCTGGGTTAAAACCGGCCATGCCCTGATCGGCCAGCGCTCCGAGGCATCCCACGTTCCGCACCGGGTCCAATTCAATCTGGAAACCGATCGCGACGGCAGCAAAGTAGCCGTGGTACGCGCCTGGCGTACCGCGCTCGAACCGGAGGATTTCGATCCGGAACGTGTGGAACCAATCGTGGTCTCGCGCCGGATTCGCGGTTTTGAATGCCGGGTCGCCTTTGAACCCCCTGTCGATGATCAACTCGTCTGGCACGACCAATGGGAACATACCAACAGCATCCCGCCGGCAATCGAATTAACGCTCTATCTGGAACCGATCGAACAAGGCGACGACCCCATCCGCATGCGACGCGTGGTGGGTATGCCGATCGCCGAGCTATCATGGCCTCAATAAACCCCGTCACCCCCAATTCGCGGCAAGCGGCCGCGCTGATCGTGGCCATCTGGGTCATCGGTCTGTTGTCGTTACTGGTTGGTTCGTTCGCCTTTCAAGCCCATCTGGAAGCACGCATTACATCGTATTACCGCAAGCGTTTGACGGCGGAAACCATCGCGAGAGCGGGTATTGAACGCGCTTGGGTGGTCATGATCAACAGCGGCGAAGCGGGTCGGCATTTGGATCGCGAACCGACCGCTGAAGAAATGGAAACGCCGTTCTGGGAGGAATCCCGCCAACTGGCGCGCGGGATGGCGGTCCACAATCTCGTCGATCAACTGGGTCCCGGCACGATCCGGCTGAGTATCCGTCCCGAACCGGCCCGTTTGAATATCAACACCCTAGACGAATCTGATTGGACGCATATCCTGGAGCTGTGCCGGGTTCCCGAACGGTGGTGGGACGAGTTGATCGACGCGTTTATGGACTGGACCGATCCGCGCGAGTTCCCCCGGCTTGACGGCGTTGATCCTGACTACTATCTTGGGTTGGACCCGCCCTATCAGCCGCGTGGCGGACCGATCGATTCGCTTGACGAACTGCTGTTAATCAAGGGCTTTACACCGGCCATAGTCTATGGCGGCACCCATGAGGACGCGCAGCCCGACGAACCGCCGATGACCGGATTAACGGATTTATTCACCACGGTCGGTGATGGCAAGGTTAATGTCAACGCGGCCTCGCTGCGTGTTTTGATGGCTCTGCCGGGGGTTGACGAACAGACGGCACAGGATATCATAAGGGTACGGGACGGCGTCTTTCTGGAAGAATGGCAAAGCGAGGATGCCGCCTTCCGGGATCGGCGCCATTTTTTTCGGGAGTTTCCGGGCTTGGCAACGGAGTTGGAAAATCGTATAGTAATGCAATCGAGTATTTACCGGATAACTTCGGTTGGCGAAGTCGACGGAGTCGAACGCGGCATCGAAACCACCGTACAATTCGACGGTAATCAATTAATTTTTCTGCGCTGGTCGGAATCCGATCGGTATTGAACCGGTTATCGCAAGGAACTGACATTTCGGGCACTAACATGAAACGCAACCAGATAGCCATCGTCGCCTTGGAAAAACAGCAATGGGAATGGGCTGTTTACCAGGTTGGAGGCAACGCGGTCGAAAAAGTGGCCGGCGGTATCCTGGCGTTGCCGGACAGCGACGCGGGCGAGACGGCGCAAGAGCACTTGATCCGGCGGCGCGACGCACTGCTGGCCGAATGGCGCGAACAACGGATTGCCTACCGTGGAATGCGGCTGGTAATGGGTATCGCATCGACCGATGCGTTGATCCGCATTTTGGATTTACCAACCCGGGATACGGAAGAATTGCGCGAAATGAGCGCGCTGCAAATCGAAAAAATGTCTCCATTCGCGAGCGATCAAACCGCCGTCGGACATGAAGTCCTGGCATCCCCGCAAGAGAACAGCCGCATTCTGGCCGCCGGCTTGAACCTGGAACAAGTCGAACGCTACGGCGCGGTATTTCGCGAAGCAGGACTTAAACCGGAACGGGTCGACTTAAACCTATGCGCTCGCTGGAACCTGATTTCGGATCAAGCGGCGGACGACACCGACAAAACTGGGCGCACAATTCATTTACTGCTACGCGAGGACGCCTGTGACGCGATCGCGACCGACGCCGGCATTCCGATTCTTTTCCGCGAAATAGTACGCCGAGACGGCTTGCCGGCACACGATTACGCCGCTGAAATCGTAGCCCAAACCACGTATGCGCTGGCGATCTGCGACCTTGAACACGGATCCTCCGAACAAAACGCGATCGTGGTTATGCATCCCGGCGAAAAACACTTGGCGGGTCTTTTGGAAATGCTTCAGGAAACCGGGGTCTCCCAAATTTCGGCACGATCAATCGATCATCTGCCTGACCTGTGTGAAGGGCTGGCGCGCCGCGCGACCCGCGGTCGCCGCAAGACACTGAACCTTGCGCCACCGGCCTGGCGACTGACGGAAATGGATCGTGCCCGCCGCCAGAGACTACTGTTGACGCTGGGCGCCGCCGTGGCCGTCTGGCTTTTTGTGATCGGCGCGCTGCACGCCAGCCTGTATCTCGAGCGTCAGCGCTTAAACGATCGGGAACGGGAACACGCCGCCCTGGAACCCGCCTACCAGGCGACCACCAACACCCGTCAACGCGTGCATAACCTGCTACAATATACCGATCAGACCCGCTCAGCGCTTGAAACGTTGCGCGACATCAGCGGCCGCCAACCTGAAGGGATAAACCTCAACTCTTTCGATTACCGTAAAGGATCGCTGATTCGCATCTCCGGGGAAGCCGAAAACGCCGCCCTGATTTATGATTTCAGAAACCAACTGGACGATTCCCCCCTGTACACGGAACTGGACCTGTCCAGCATTGCCCGCGCCGCGCGCAGCGGCCTTGAAACCTTTCGCATGAATATCAGTTTACCGCCCGCGACCGGTAGCGGAGATCAACCATGAAGCTGAACGCCCGCGAATGGAACCTGTTGACGCTGACCGCGATTGTCGTGCTGGCCGTCAGCGCCTACATCCTGGCCGAGCGTGCGCTGGATGAGCGCGGCGAGATCGTACGCCGCATCCAGGAAACCGATGCACAAATTGCGCGTCGACGCGCCGTGATCGACCGGACCGACCACTGGGAAGATCGGCTGCGTGATCTGCGCGAGGCATTGCCGTCGTATCCCGAAGACCAGGATGTAACCTCACGGCTGCTTACGCTGCTGGAAAACGCCGCTAACCGCCATAATCTGGAATTGCTGCGGCGCGACCCGGAACGTGAACGACGCGACGGCGAACTATACGAACTCACCATCAACTGCCGCTGGCGCGGAGATCTCGAAGCGCTGGTATTCTTTCTGTTCGATCTGCAACAACAGGGAGTTCAACTCGGCGTTCGCCAATTGTCGATCACACCACGCGGAGCGGGACGTTTGGAAGGAACCATGACCATTGATGGCGCTTATTCACGACACCCGACCGACCCAACCGAAACCGCGGACAGTGTATCGTCCGCGATCTTGAATGGAGATCCCTTATTATGAAACATCAACGCGTGATAACGCTGTTTTTGACACTGTTCATCGCCTGGCCGCTCTGGCCTCGCCCGACCGGTGCGTTGGATCAAATTCCCGATCCCGATTTGCCGCCGGACATGGAGGAGGAAGAACAAGAACTCATCAGCCTGAATTTCCACAATACACCGGTCGAAATGGTGTTGCAGGAATACTGTAATCTGACCGACCGCACATTGCTGATGGCGACGGGCGTGTCCGCCAACATCACATTACGCACCCAAACCAAGTTAACGGTACAGGAAAGTTTGCGCGCCATCAGAAGCATGTTGGCGATGCACAACATCACCTTGATCGAGGAAGGCGAACGGTTTGTCAAGGCGCTGCCGATCGCGGCCGCCCGTCAGGAGGGTATGCCGATCCGGTTTGATCCGGAACAACCGCCGCTGCAGGATACCGACGATCTGATCAGTGAAATCATTCATCTCCAGCATATCGACATCGCAGAAGGCCAAAAAATCATTTCGGAACTACTTCATGGATACGGTAAAATCCAGCCAATGGAAAGAATCAACGCCATGCTGGTTACGGACACCGCCATGAACATCAATCGCGCCCGTGAACTTCTGGCACAGGTCGACCAGCCGCTTGTCATCCGTGAACAAATGGAAATCATGACGATCCGCTATGCACGGGCAACCGAAATCAAGTCCAAACTGGAAGAGATCATCGCCCAGACCAGGGAAGGCATCCCCGATGAACGACCGACCGTCGCTCGACCCCGGGAAGCCGGACCGCCCGGGGTCGAAGGAGTTATCCGCGCACCACGCCGTACACGCACGGAAACTGTGGAAACCCGCACCGATCCCGCCGTCGATCCCGCCTACGGCCAGATCATCGTCGGCAACGTTCAAATGGTCGCCGACGATCGCACCGGCTTGCTGATCATCATTACCCGACCGGAAAACCTGTCGTTTTTCGAGAACATCGTGGCGGCGCTTGATGTGCCTACCGATCCGGACGTGATTGTGCGGGTTACCCGTCTCGAATATGCGGCCGCTGCCGATGTCGCCTCCATGCTGAACAATCTGATCGGGGCAACCGAACGCGAAGTCCGTCCGGCGCGAACGGAGCGCGGCGAGGAACGCCCAACCCGACGCGACGACGAGGCCGCCGCGCCCGAACCACGCGAGCCCGTGGACCGGCGACCCGATCAGGTCACCGCCGAACAGCGAACTAAAATCGGTGAATTGTCGGCGGCCAACATCACCATTTTACCCGATGATCGCATCAATGCGCTGATCATAATGGCCAGTCCCAGCGACCAACGCACGCTGGCCGAACTGATCGAGGACATGGACATGATGCTTTCGCAGGTATTGATCGAAGCCGTCATTCTTGAAATCAACCTTGACAAGTCGGTGGAAACCGGTTTCGACTGGGTACAACGTTCAATGATAGCGTATGACCGCGAAGCAGATGGCCAACAACGCGCCCGGCTGGGCTTTGCCGGCAGCGGCGGCGGCGGCCGAAGCACGCCGCGCGATGCCACCCGGTTCACATCTACCGCGGATTTTGACGGTCAATCCGGGTTGAGCTATTACTTGACCTTTTTCGACTTGAACATTGACGCCGTCCTACGCGCCGTGGCAAGCGATAGCCGTACCCGAATCCTATCCTCGCCGATCATTCTGACGACCGATAATCGCGAAGCCGAAATCGATGTTTCCACCGAACGTTATTTCATCACCGGTCAACGCCAGGTACGTCGCGCCGATGGCGAGTGGACCTTGGAACCGGATGTTGACAGGGAACGTGTCGGCATCAATCTGACGGTCACGCCAAAAATCAACGTCAAGGGTTTCGTGGTGATGGATGTGATGCAAAATATCGACAACGTAATCGGCTCGCAACGTATCGGGGGTGAAGACTGGCCGGTTATCTCCAGCCGCAAACTCAGCGCCGAAATTTCGGTCCAAAGCGGGGAGACGATTGTGCTGGGAGGTTTGGCATCCGAACAGGACGACCAACGTGAGGGAGGGGTGCCAATCCTGCGAAGCATTCCCTTACTGGGACGGCTGTTCAAATCCAGTGATCGTTCCAGTACCCGCAGTGAAATCATTGTTTTCATGACCCCTTACGTTCTGGATACCCCCGAGGAAATCCGGGCCGAATCCGAGCGCCGTAAAGAATACATCGATGACGAAGGGTTATGGAAGCGCGGCTGGTCGGCCAGCAACCTGGCGGAACCGACGGATAAAGCCCGCCGCGTCCGAACACGACGCCAGCCGGACCTACCCGATCAAAGCCAGACCCCGGCAACGGTTCCCGTCCCGCCGGAAGAGATCGATATCCCGTCGAATCGGCCGTCACCCCTCTCCCCGGAAACATTACCGGTTGTGGAGCCCTAACCCGGAAACCCCATGAAAACCACCCGTTACCTTTTATTGATCGCAATCGGCGTCCTCGGATTGGCGGCAACCCCGGAGCCCGCAAACCGGACAGCCACCCGGGAAAACGGGATCGTCTTTGTAATTCCGATCGATGACATCATTAATC
>PXCX01000314.1 GCA_003565195.1 PVC group bacterium
CGAGCCAGGTTCAAAAACTTCGCCGATGACCCGATTGCGGCGTTGATTTTCGCTGGAATTCTGAAAATCGTTGAGATCATAGGCCGGTCGCGAGGCCATCGCAAGAATTTCGCCGGTCCGCACCCGCTGCGCCACGGCCCATGCGGCTTCGGCGTGATGTTGCGCCATCGCGCCGTCCAGCGCCTCTTCCAGCAAACCCTGGATCGTCTGATCGATCGTCAAAACCACATCCGCGCCCGGCTGCGGCGCCTCTTCGCGAATACGCCGATCGGGTATTTCGCGGCGGATACCATCCAGCAGTTCGTGTCGAACCCCGGATTTGCCTTCCAACAAATGGTTGAACCGCTGTTCAATCCCCGCGCTCCCAACCCCCTCATGATTGGTAAATCCGATTACATGACACAAAAAAGCGCCCAGCGGATAATGTCGCGCCACCGTATCACGGAGGAAAACTCCCGGTAGCTCGAGCTGCTCGATCCGATCGGCCGTTTCCTTGGCAACAAACCGTTGCACATACTCGAAGCGTCTGTTCGGACGCGCCATACGAACGGCCAGCGTATCGACATCGAGCGAGAGGGTCTCCGCCAGAACACGGGCCACTCCCGTGACCTGATTCGCGGCCTGCACTTGTTGCGGATCAACACATATGTCCTTCAAGTCAACATTCAACGCCACAATATTCTGAAACGGACCGCTTTCCAGAACGCGACCGCGATTGCCATGCAAATTACGCTCATAAGAGCGTCCTTGCTCCAAGGCGGGATTGCCGGATTGGTTCACCACCTGCAAAGCGTACAACCGCACCAGCAACCCTAGCATGGACAGTCCCAAGACCGTGCCCACAAATTGTAACCGCCGTTGCGTCGTCGTTTCAGTCATTGTTTTTGCCTTGTTGGCAGGCTTTAACGACTGCCGGAACGCAAACCAACCATTGAATAGGTTCGTTCAACATCAACATCATAAAGACGCACAATTTGATCGCGTGTGGGCCATCCCATGGTCAGCTCGTGGCGGTCCAACGCTTCCCGGATGTTTTCCAAAGCACGCATATTGGCCCACTTCATGGATTCGCTGTGAAATCGTCGCTGCAAAACTTCTTGTTGCTGTTCCTGATCCTTGAGCATGCGCCCCAGTTCGTCACACTGCCCGCATAACCACAGGTAAAACAAGGCGCATGCCGCAATCAGCGCAATGCATGAGGTGAACGGAATCGGAATCAATTGACGCCGCGTTTTAACCGTCTTGCTTCGTATTCTTCTCTTCATTTTCAACCTCCTTTTCAACAACCCGCATTTTCGCCGAACGGGCCCGCGGATTGCGGGCAATTTCCTGATCATCCGGCGTCAAGGGCCGGCGTGTTAATATTCTTACTCGTGGCTTCATGTGTTCGAAACGGCTGCCGCCTTCCGCTAACGCAATCCTGCGTCCCGCGTGCAAACGGAAACAGGTCTTCACCCGACGATCCTCCAAACTGTGAAAAGATATGACGGCCAACCGGCCGCCCGGGCGTAACAACGCCAGAGCCGCTTCCAAGCCGACTTCCAGTTCTTCCAATTCCCGATTCACCGCAATCCGTAAAGCTTGAAAACAACGCGTCGCCGGATGACGGCCACCGGCACCCCTTGCGCCGCAAGCCGAGGCAATCACCGAAGCCAGATGCGCCGTGCTCACAATCGGTGTCCGCACGCGTTCTTTCACCACTCGCCGCGCAATCCGGCGCGCTGCCCGTTCCTCGCCGTAATCGTGAAACAAGGCGTACAACGCCGACTCGTCCAAGGTTGCAATCATGTCCGCCGCCGTCTCGCCGCTTTCCGGATCCATACGCATATCCAGGGGACCGTCCTCCGAAAAACTGAATCCCCGGCCGCCATCGGTCAATTGCTCGGTCGAAACCCCTATATCCATCACAATCCCATCCGGCGACGGCCATTGGCTGGCGGCCGCAATGGCCGCCATTTGCGAAAAACAGCCATGCCGCAGACACACCGCTTCGCAATAAGGACGCAACCGGCGACGGGCCCGCTCCAGCGCATCCGGATCCCGATCGATCCCCAGCACCCGCGTACCGCTGCCCGAGCGTTCCAGCAAAGCCAGCGTATGACCGCCACTGCCAACCGTGGCATCGATATATACGCCGGCGCCGGCGCCAACCGCCAGGTAGTCGACAACCTGATCGACCATAACCGAACGATGCTTGCATAATGCATGCACCTCGCTACAGCCCAACATAACCGGCAACATCGGCAAATTGATCCTGATCAAAGACCCCCGAAGCCTGCCATGACTCCGGATTCCATAACTCGAATCCCTCGAACGCCCCCGCCAGCATCACCTGATTCTCAATGCGGGCGTATTGCAACAACGAATCCTTGATACGAATGCGCCCCACCCGGTCCCACGTCACAGAATCGGCACGGGATGCCAGAATCCGGTTGAACTGCCGCGCCTTCTGATCCGAAAGCTTGAGACGTTTACGCGATTCGTTCAAACGTTGCATCATTTCACGCGCCGGCAAGACCGTCAAACAACAGTCATGCACGCCCGGCAAAACATACAAGCGCGCCGGAAGCCCTACCAAATCACGCCATTCCGACGGAATGGTCAATCGTCGCTTCGAATCCAGGGTATGCAAAAAATGATTGACGAACGTACCGCATTCGCGAATCCCGCCGTCATATTCGCCATTCTCCGGCTTACAACCTGTAGCTTGCGTGTTCATTGAGTGTTCATTTGCCCCACATCGCTGCACATTAAACCACCTTGCCCTACCAATGTCAACCGTGAAATGCGAGTTTTTTTAAATTTTTTTGTTTTTTTTCATTAAAAAAAGCGTTTCGACGCTTAAATGACAGCAATGGCGGTGGATTTAGATTGAATTATCGTCATTGCCTGATATGATACATTTACATAGATACCCGACTTGCCGGGTGACGCGAAACTGGATTTTTGCCAAAAGGAATCCGTGACCGTTCACGGGGCAGCGCCATCGCGGGATACGGATAAGAACGACGAAGCGCATGGTTTGAGTGTAACCGACTACGTGTGGTGACAAAGGAGGATCATGAACCCCGATTTTGGAACCATTGCCTCCGGCATTCCGGCCTTGGACAAGACGATTAACGGTTTACGAACCGGCGACAACGTGGTTTGGCAAGCCGATAAAACCCGTGATTACCAGATTGTGGCGCGCGATTTTTTGCGCCAATCCGTGGCTGACGGACAGCCCACGGCGCTGATCGGGTTTTCGAAACCGATGGCCTTTGGCGATCTGCCTTCTGAAACCAAAGTTTTCAGTTTCGATCCGCATGTAGGCTTCGACCGTTTTACGCGGCATATCGACCGGCTGCTTAATCGGAACGGCATCGGTTATCGTTATGTTTTCGACAATCTAACGACGCTTCTGAATGCCTGGGCAACCGACGATTTGCTGGCGGATTTTTTCCGGGTTACCTGTCCGCGCCTTTACGAACTGCAAACGGTCAGTTATTTCATGCTGCAACGCGAGCGTCACGCGGACCCTACGATTGCCCGCATCCGGGACACAACCCAGGTGCTTTTGGAAATGGTGCGTCGCAACCAGCGTCTTTATGTTCACCCGCTCAAGGTTTTTGATCGTTACACGCCGACCATGTTTCTGCCGCATGAGGTTCACTCATCGACCGATTGGCGGCCCTGCACGGTTTACGATCTGACGCCGGAGGCAACGGTTACGCCGCCCACGCCACCCCCGGCGGCGGCGCGGATTCCGACGCCATGGGACAGTCTATACATCAAGCTTGCCGAATACATGCATGCCGATACGGATTCGCAAGAACGGGCAACCGACGTTCCGGCGCTCAAGCAGGAAATGATTCGGCGCGTTATGGGGAGCGACCCTAATTTTGTCAACCTGGCGGACCGTCATCTTTGCCTAGCCGATTTGACATATATCCGGGAGCGTTTGATCGGTTCGGGTCGAATTGGCGGCAAGGCGGCCGGCATGTTGCTGGCCCGTCGGATTTTGTTGGGCGAACATGGTAACAGCCGCTTTGAAAGTATTCTTGAGGAACCCGATGCGTTTTTTCTGGGCGCCGATGTTTTTTTTACATTTTTAGTCGACAACGACCTCTTCCGCACCCGTCTGGAAGCCACTGAACGGACGACGCTCTCCTGGGATGCTTTTCCGGAAATTGAACGCCGTTTTCTGGCGGGACGTTTCCCTGAAAACATCATGGCCCGTTTCAACCAGCTTTTGCAACACTTCGGCGACACCCCTTACATTGTGCGTTCGAGCAGTTTGCTCGAGGACAGTTTCGGCAATGCGTTTGCCGGGAAATACGAAAGTGTCTTCTGCGCCAATCAAGGCAGTGCCGCGGAACGGCTCGAGGCGCTGTTGCGTGCCGTCAAGCGTGTTTACGCCAGTGTATTGAATCCGGATGCGCTAACTTACCGGCGTCGGCGCGGTCTGCTTGAGAGCGATGAACAGATGGCGATCTTGCTGCAACGGGTTTCGGGCCGTCGATACAAGCACATGTTTTTTCCCGCCCTGGCCGGCGTTGCTTTTTCACGCAATTTATATGCCTGGAACGACCGTATCGATCCGCGCCGCGGCATTATTCGTTTGGTTTTTGGTCTTGGGACGCGGGCCGTCAACCGTGTCGGTGGTGATTATCCGCGCATTATTGCGGTCAGCCATCCGGAATTGCGCCCGGAGGTCGGCCATGCGATCGCCCATTATTCGCAACACGATGTGGATGTTCTGGATTTGCGCCGCAACAGTCTGGCAACGCTACCGCTGGCCGAGTTGCTGGTTGATCGCAATTATCCGGGCATGCACTTGATGGTCTCGATCATGCGCGACGGCAACCTGTTTGAACCTTTCAGCCGTTGGGTTTACGAACCTTCACAGGATTACGTCCTGACCTTCGCCAACCTGGTGCGGCGCACGGCATTCACCGAAATGATCGGCGACATGCTTGAACGCCTTGAAAAAGCCTACGGTCATCCGGTCGACACCGAGTTCACCGCGTTTGTTGACCCGGACAATACCCTGCGTTTAAACCTGTTGCAATGCCGTCCGATGTGGTTACCGGGGGCGACCCCTGACATAGACATGCCGGAATCGGTACCGTCGGAGCGGGTCTTGTTCCGCACCAACCGTTTACTCTGTGGCGGCATCGTGGAGAATCTGGGTTACATCGTTTACGTCGATGCCCGGCAATATGACCAGTGTCCGTCGGCGGAAATGCAAGCTACCCTGGGGCGCGTCATCGGCCAATTGAATGCGCTGCCGCAACTGGCCGGCGGACGCTACCTGCTGATCGGGCCGGGCCGATGGGGATCGGGCAACCCGCAACTGGGTGTCCACGTCAATTACGCCGACATCACCAACGCCGCCGTGCTGGTGGAAGTCGCCCGTGAAGAGGCCGGCCACGTGCCGGAAGTTTCTTATGGCACACACTTTTTCCTCGACCTGGTCGAAGCGCGCATCGTTTACCTGGCAGTCTATCCGGGCAATCGTGACAGTGCGTTCAATCATGATTTTCTCAACAACACACGCAATTGTCTCAGCGACCTGTTGCCGGATCAAACCGCGTTTGGCGGCATGGTTCGCGTGATTGATATCACGCGGGCTACGTCAGGGCTGGCAGCACATGTGATTGCCGATTCGCAGCGTCAGGTCGCGCTCTGTTTTCTGGAAAAACCCGGGCAGCGTAGTTGGCGCAAGGCACTATCCAAACGGGCTTTCGGAGAAAAAAACCTGGGATTCGGATTCTGAACACGTCAGTCGGGAGCGTTGAAACCATGGCGTCCCATAGCGCGCCGCCATGTTCGACGAAGTTGTTCCGTCAAACTCACCGCCGGCTTCAATCCACCGGCGGCAGGCAAAAGCGAGCCGGATAATTGTTGCGCCAGCGGACCTTTTCCCGGCATCACCAAATCCGGCTCCAGTTCCAGCAGGGGAACATAAATAAACGGGCGCTCCACTATTTCCGGATCCGGAACCGTCAACTCCGGTGTGGATATGGTTTCGCGTCCAAACAAAAGCAGATCGAGATCAATCGGTCGATCGGCGTCACGGTCGACGCTGCGACGGCG
>PXCX01000349.1 GCA_003565195.1 PVC group bacterium
CCAGTCCCCGTTAATACCAACTTCAAATCGCTGTCGTTACGCCGGCGAAACACATCCAGGTAGGCCAACAGCAACGACGTGCCCTTCAGCGGTTCGCGACGACCGCAATACAACATATAAGCAAACGGCAAATCTCGTGCCGGCGCCGGTTCAAACGATGTCAGCCCCATACCGACAACCTGTCCACAATCACTGGACAAATTATACAAACGACATGCCAGGTCGCGTTCCGGTTGCGTATTGAAAAAGATCCCGCCGACCGAAACAAACAACCTGCGCACCGTTTCCAAACGAGCAAAAGGCTCGTCATGCAAACAGGGAACCAACCGCGTTTTACGGCCGGCAATCGCAGTCGCCGCATGCACCAGCGCCAGCAAATACGGACCCGTCAGCACCGCATCCAACGATGGCAGCAATTCACGCAACCGCTCGCACAACGCCGTACTGTTGGGTCCATGCTCCAGCCAGGCTTGCTCGTCTGCCGCCGACAAACGGGCGCCGCGGCTGATCCGTTCCTGTAAACGCTGAAAACGGGCCGCGTCCCGACCTTGGTCAACCGGAAAAAATTCCACCGCTAAACCGGATATTCGGCGCCGGCCGGCCGGTTCGGTGTTTTCCCAGGTTACATGATCGCGGGCGCAGGTTGTCAAAAACAGCGTCTCGATACCGGCCGCCATGGCGCGTCGCGCCAAATGTTCCAGCAAAATTTCGGCGCCGCCGGTGGCGCCGTGACCGGTCAGGCGCGGACTAACAACCGCAATCCGGCGCGGTATCGTCCTGGAAACAGCCTTCGTTTTGGCAGATATCGGCATGAACGCCCCGCATTAGCTCCTTAATCATGGACTCTTTGATTAAATGAGTCGAACATTTCACATGCGGCTGCCTAAGTTGTTGCGGCCCAAAGCGTTCAGTGTTCAGGTGTTCAGCGTTCAGGAAATCCGGCCTGAACACTGAACTCTGAACCCCTGAACACTTTCAGCGAAGCTGGCTAGAGCCTTCATCGCATTCCCTTAGGCAAAAACCGAAATGAAAAAGCCGGCCGCTATCGCCGACCCGATCACGCCGGCCACGTTCGGTCCCATAGCATGCATGATCAGGACATTACCACCGTCTTCGTCCATGCCTACTTTATTGGCCACGCGCGCGGCCATGGGCACCGCCGAAACACCGGCCCCGCCGATCAGGGGATTGATCTGCTCTTTGCTGAACCGATTCATTAGTCGCCCGAACAACACGCCGGCAATCGTCCCGAAGCTAAAGGCAACCAAGCCGATCACAATAATGCCGGCCGACTCGAGTTGCATAATCCGATGCGCCGACATCTGCATCCCGACCCCCAGACCCAGGAAAATGGTCACGATATTGATCAATTCATTCTGCATCGTTTTTGACAGCCGCTGCACAACACCGCATTCGCGCGCCAGGTTGCCGAAGGTCAATGCGCCGATCAGCGGAATCGCTGAAGGCAACAGCAACGCGGTCAGCAGCAAAACCAGTAACGGGAACAGAATTTTCTCGATGCGTCCGACCGGCCGCAACTGTTTCATGCGAATCCGGCGTTGTTCGGGCGTGGTAAACAACTTCATCAAGGGCGGCTGAATCAGCGGCACCATAGCCATGTAGGAGTAGGCGGCAACCGCAATCGGTCCGAGTAACGGCTCGGCAAGTTCACGCGCCACATAGATAGAGGTGGGACCATCGGCGCCACCAATAATCGAAATAGCGCAGGCATCCTGGATCGTAAACGAAACACCCGGCACCATATTCAGCGCAATCGCGCCGAGTAACGAGCCAAAAATGCCGAACTGGGCCGCGGCGCCAAGCAGTGCCGTCTTGGGATTCGCGATCAACGGCCCAAAATCGGTTAAGGCGCCCACCCCCATGAAAATAAGTATTGGAAACAATCCATTGGCGATCCCGGCCTGATAAATAACATTCAGGAATCCTTCGGCAGCCGCAATCCCGGTAAGCGGTACATTAACCAGGACCGTTGCAAACCCGATCGGCAACAACAACAACGGTTCGAATTGCTTGGCAATCGCCAGATAGATCAGGATCAGGCCGATCGCCATCATGAACGCGCTTTGCCAGCCGGAAACGCTAATGGTCTCATCCTGATAAGGCACATCAGTCGTCGTCGTGAAAAACGATCGCAGGCCGGTATCCCGCAGAAAATCGCCGAACAAACGCGTCAAGGTCAACGTCTCGTGATCGTCCGATTGGGTCGTTGCCATAGACTCAACGGTTTCGGCCGGATCATGTTCCGTCGCAAAGACGGCAAATGCCGAAAGGAAAAAACCCGAAAAAAGCACAGCGATGATGGCGCAGCGCCGGCGCGCGGCAATCGATTGTGACAACATACTTTTTACCCTCGCAAATTCAATCCGAAATCATCCCAGGAAGAGACGAGAACCCGACTAGGAAACCGTCGCGATCGTTTCCCCGTTATCAACCGCATCCCCAACCTTGGCCCCGTAATGGACGGTACCGTCAGCCGGACTGTTGACGGTGAACTCCATTTTCATCGCCTCCAGAATGATGATCGGTTCATCTTGAGCAACCTGATCGCCGTCGTTGTGCAACAGTTTGAAAACACTGCCGGCAACCGGCGCATCGACCGGATGGCCGCCCTGAACACTTTCCTCTGCCGCGGCTGGGGCCGGGGCCGCTGCCGGAGCGGCGTTCGCGGGTGCGGGTGTCGCGGTTGCACCTTGACTGCCGGCGCTTCCGCCTTGGGCACTGCCCCGCCTTACCGTCACGGCATAATCTTTGCCCTCGACACTGACGACGTAATCGGCGGGGCCGTCCGTGTCCCCGCGGTCAGGTTTCGCCGCAGGCTTTTCAGTCTTGGCAGGCGGCAGCGTTTCGGTTTCGGGAGCCTCAAACGATACCGGTCCCTTTTCACGGTTCTTGAAAAAGTTCATCGCGGGTTGCGGGAAAAGCGCATAGGTCAAGACGTCATCAATGTTTACCGAAGAAACGCCCAGTTTCTCTTTCAATTCCGATTCGAGCTTATCCAGCTCGTTCGGGATATCGTCGGCGGGACGATGATCGATCGCCTTTTCCATTTTCAAGGTTTTCACGGCTTGCGCCACCAGCTCGGAATTAGGTGCGGCGGGCGTGTGGCCATACCGGCCGACAAGCAGATCAAGGGACTCCTTGGTCAACTGTTTGTAACTACCGAACAAAACATTGAACACGGCCTGGGTGCCAACGATCTGGGAAGTTGGCGTAACCAGCGGCGGATACCCGAAATCTTTTTGAACCACGGCGATTTCATCCAACACCTGATCCATTTTGTCCGCTGCCTTCTGTTCCTTGAGCTGGCCTTCAAGATTGGAAAGCATTCCGCCCGGAACCTGGGCCAGCAGAATCCGGGTATCGGCACCGACAAAAAGCGACTCGAATTGACGGTATTTCTTACGTACTTCCCGGAAATAAGCGGCTATCTCAACCAACAATTTGACGTCCAGTTCGGTATCATATTCGGTGCCTTGAAGGATTTCGACCAGCGTTTCCGTCGGCGAATGGCTGGTTCCCATGGACATGGACGAAATCGTAGTATCGAGCATATCGGCGCCGGCCTCGACACCCTTAAGCTGGGTGGCTACGGACATGCCGGTTGTGGCATGCGAATGCAAATGAATCGGTAACCCGGTCGCTTTCTTAAGCGCGCCAACCAATTCATAAGCATCAAACGGCTTGAGCAGACCGGCCATATCCTTGATGCAAATGGAATCGGCGTCCATTTGCTTCAATTCCTTGGCCAACGATACATAGGCGTCGATAGTATGCACTGGCGAAATCGTATAACAGATACTGGGCTGGGCATGTTTGCCGCGTTTTTTCACCGATTGCATGGCCGTAGCAAGGTTGCGCGGATCGTTCAGGGCATCAAAAATACGGAAAACATCGACCCCGTTGGCAATCGCGCGTTCGACAAATTTATCAACCACGTCATCAGCATAATTACGGTAGCCGAGAATGTTCTGTCCGCGCAACAACATCTGCATCGGGGTATTCGGCATGGCTTCCTTGAGACGTCGAATCCGTTCCCACGGGTCTTCGTTCAAAAAGCGAATACACGAATCGAACGTGGCGCCACCCCACGTTTCAAGCGACCAGAAACCGACGCGATCGAGTTGTCCGGCGCAGGGCAACATATCGGCCGTCGTCATCCGGGTGGCCAGTAAGGATTGATGAGCATCACGTAAAATTAAGTCGGTAATCGCGGTCTTGGGCATAACAGTTTCCTCTGCTTATGATGATGAATGGTTGAAATCTTCGTGTGCCTGAATCGCGGCTGCAATAATGGCGGCGATCGGTTTGCTGTCCGGTTTAACCCCGGCCGCCGGCCCGGACTGGGGTTTGTCAAGATTGAAAAGACGTACCAGGCGGGCATTAAGGACGATCACACCGATCAGCGCAACCAGCATACTGAAAACAATGGTCATCCCGACAATCATCAGGGCGATGCCTTGAAATAATAAATCCATCCGGTAATCCTTTTCAAGTAAAAGGGGTTAGTCAAACATGAAGCGAGGCATTTTGCCTTTTTCGTGCAAAAAAAGCAATCTTTATTTAATCGAGGGTCTGAATCAGGACGCCGCGATCCCAACGTCCGCGAAGCACCCGGTCATTCGCAGCGCGGTAAACACCCTGACCATGGATACGATCATCGACCCATTCGCCTTCGTAGACGGAACCGTCCGGAAAGGTGAAACGCCCGGTACCCTTTACAAGACGATCTTGGTCCCAATTCCCTTCCAGAATATCGCCGTTGGGATAGGTATACCGTCCTGAACCGTGGCGGCGACCTTTGAACCATTCGCCTTGATACCGTTCGCCATTACGGTACTGGTACACTCCGCGTCCGTGCATGCGGTTGTCATGCCAGTATCCCGCATACCGTTCACCGTCGGGAAACGTTTGGATTCCCACTCCTTGACGATTGTTACGATGCCATTCACCCTCATAGCGGGCGCCATCGGGTTGAACCAGGATTCCGCGACCATGCATGTACCGACCGTCAACCGCGCCACGATACCGGCTGCCATCGCGGAACCCGCCGTGTACCTGTCCGGAATCCCTTGTTTCCGAGCTACCGGGATCGTGGGCGCGATCCGGTACGCGGATCTGCTCCGCCCGAACGGTACCGACAACCATCCAAAACACCAACCATCGAAACAGCCAACCCAGCATTGAACATTCTTTCATATGAATCGGAAACAACCTTTCGTTGCGTCGCATCCGCCTATTCATGAGGCGGCAAGACACCTTCCTCCACCAGTTGTGCGTCTTCTTCTTCGGTTAATTGGATCGGCAGCGGCGGTCCCTTCTCGCCGCGTGCACGGATCAGTTCCAAATTGTATTCCCGCAGAATTTGGCGCCGTTCTTCGAGCGTGGCGTCGGACGGGATTTCAGGCATGTTTCTGTTTTCGCTACGCTGGCGCGCCAAAGTGGCGCGCGGCGGTTGGGGCGCAGGACGTTCACTGCGAGCCCTTTCGTATTCTTCACGCGTCAGTGCCGCCCGCGGAGGCTCCGATGAACGTGACCGGCGATATCGCGATACCGACTCCGGCCTGCCGCCGGGCGCCGCCGCCGGCTGCGTCATGCTGCCCGCATGCCCTGCTTGAAGCGGTTCCCCGCGCATCGATAACCACGCCTCCTCGTCGGCATAACGAAGCAAGACGCGTTCTTCTCCGTAATCGACACTGATCAACTCGATCCCGTCTTCACGGTCGCCGATTTGCATGAAATAATTCTTCTTTTCACGCTCGTTAATAATACCGATACGGATGGTACCGCTTTCTTCCTGCACAATAAAGGTCAAACGCAAATGACGCGCAAACGATTCCTCGGGCCGAATCTCGCGCGGCGGTTCCGGTTCGGGTTCCGGTTCGGGCAACGGATCGGGTTCCGGCAGCGGTGCCGCGCCAAAAGGTTCCCGGTCCAAAATAATC
>PXCX01000248.1 GCA_003565195.1 PVC group bacterium
CAAATATGATGTTTACGTTTTCAGCGTCCGGTGATACGCCAATTTTGCGTTGCATAGTTTCCGGTTTGCAAAATATCGGTTTTTGGCCTCTTGTCATTATTCCAATCTTCCATCATTCCAGTATTCCATGGGATGACATTGAAATAGAATGTCATTATGTTTCGCCTGCTTTTCATCCCGAATAAAAGCTTTTGGAGCGCTTTACTTTTACTGTTGAGCTTCTGCCAGACCTCCTGCAGAATGATTCCTCGCGGCGGGGAACCCCGTGACCCCGATGCAGTTTTTGCCCGGAACAGCCTTCCTGAGAAACAACGAGCGTCGGCAATGATGGAGAATAGGGGTTCTATCGTCCTGCCCGCCAAAGTTCTCCCGGAGGAACAGCGCGCGCCGGCGATACCCTCCATTTATCAGGAAAAAGCGCTGGCGCTGCAGCAGGAGGAAAACCCGAGGCATATCATACAGCTTCTGGAAACGGGCGATGATGCTTTGCTCGCCCGGTTACACCTGATCCGGGCCGCCCGCTCAAGTATCAAGATTCAGACTTTTATGTGGAGAAAAGATGGTGTCACCCGGGTTTTATTTGATGAGTTGATGCAAGCGGCGGACCGCGGAGTTGAGGTGCGCCTGCTCGTGGACGCGTTCTTCGATATCGGAACATCGGAGGAGCAGGCACGTCTGGCGAGGGCGCATGAAGGAGTTGAAATCCGCGCCTTCAATCCGTTCTCTCCGAATGCATCCATCAAAGCCGCGGGGTGGCTACGATCTTTTCTGCTGAATGGCCAGCGTATGAATCGCCGTATGCACCATAAAGTGATGCTGGTGGATGATCGGATTGCAATTGTCGGGGGAAGGAATTATAAGCAAAAATATTATGACCGTGACCCCTATTTTCTGTTTAGAGACAGGGATCTACTGGTCATCGGACCCGAAACAAAATCGGTTCAAAGAGCATTCGATGAATTCTGGACACACCGTTGGTCGGTGGAGTTAGGGCAGTTTTACGATGTGCGACGCGTGCTGCGTCGGAATGCTTTTCTCGAAGAGCCTTCCGTCTCGGATGCTGATCGATTCCTCTTTCGTGATATTCATGAGCTTGCCTCCGCTTTTGATCCGACGATCAAACGCGAATCTCTTGGTTTTCGCGAGGTGGAGAGCCTTGTCTATCTCTCAGACAGCCCCTCTCGCCTTTATCGGGCGGGGCCACATGATATGACACGCCGAACCCGGGAGCTGATTCGGGCGGCCCGGGAACAGATTGTGTTGCAAACCCCCTATCTGATTTATGACCGCCGGATACTCAGGGATCTGGATGCGGCCAGGAAAAACAATCCTGATTTGCGGGTCAAAGTCTCCGGTAACGGCCTTGCCTCTGTCGATCATGTTTATGTGTATGCTATTTCTTTCAAATACCGGAAAGCTCTTTTCAGAAGAATGCGACTGGAAATTTACAAAATGAAACCTTTCCCTGATGATCGGGCATATATGGTGCCCCGTCTGGAAAAGCTTTTGCTGGAAAATGGGCTTGAACCTGAAGGAAATGAAGCCCCGGTTGAGCCGAAGATATGTGTACATGCCAAAACGCTGGTCGTGGATAGCCGGGCGGTGCTGATTGGCAGCAGCAATTTTGATCCGCGCTCCTTCGATATCAATTCAGAATGCGGGTTTCTGATCGAGGACGCCGAGTTTGCACGCGAGGTAGAGGATGACATTCTCCGGGATATTCACCCTCGTAACAGTTGGGTAGTCGGAAAGCGGCTCCCAAACTATCGAATAGTCGATCAGGTCAACCGACGGATCGGCACCTTTTTCATGCACCTTCCGGTCATGGACATCTGGCCCCATACCTTCACCAGTGTCTTCGAAATGAATGAAGACGGCGATGTTCGATCGCCTTTCGATCCCGATTTCTACGAGCATTACGAGGACATGGGCCTGTTTCCCGAAGCCTACGGCATCCGGGATCGCGTGGTGATGCTGCTCATGCGTACTTTCGGCGGATGGAGCCGACGCTTTATGTGAGAAGGGCATTCCAGCATCCGCTCTCTTCCTCCGGTGAACACATCCTTTTGGCCACGTTGGCGCGTTTGTCCAAAATCCGACCCTTATGGCAAAACTTGAGTTGCATTATCGTGTTGGCGATGATATTGTGTTGGTTTTGAATTGTCGGCCTGAAGGTTAGCCGCTTTACTCGGTCAGGCACATCGGCAAGTGGGTCAACACCTGCATCACTCACAATGTCGTATGCAAATAAGGGCCGAACAATACCAAATAGATTTCAAATATGTTGGCCAGGATGATAGTGAACACGGGTTTTCGGCATGGCGGCAGACTTCTGGGTATTGCGCTGTTCTTGTACGTACTGCCGTTTTCCGGCGAAGGGGTCGCCGATATCGTATGGCCGACTTTCGAATGGAACCGCAGCGATTCCCCGCGTACGGCAGAAACTGTTTATCGCGAGTTAATTGAGGAAAGACTTGAGATTGGTGCGCGTATCAGCCGGTTCAAGATGCGTAGCCCTCGCAGGCCGGAAGACGAGAAGCGTGAACTAACCTTTCTGGGATACATCAACAGGTTGGAACCCGTGCAATCGTCCAGTGCCCGTCTTTCGATCGGCTACCATATCAATCGCTATCTGACCCTGGAATTCACGCATGATGCAGTCGCCGCGCGTACATGGAATTTCAATAACGAATTGAGCGATGGCGTGGTCAGAATGTCCGGCCCGGTTTTTAGCGTTATCACCAAATATCCGATCAAGGAAAGATTTATCCCGTACGCCGGTTTGGGCTACGCTCTATGGAAATCGCGCTTCGATCATGACGCCTGGTGGACCCTTGGATGGAGCAGCCCGGAACGTTACCAGGAAGCCGGCAGCCCAGCCACGTCGCAAACCGGTAGGCGTCGCATCATCGAGGTAGACGACGATTCCTGCATTGTGATAAGTGGCGGTCTGGAAGTTAGAGCGGCCCGCCATTTACTGATTGACGTCAGGGTTAGCTTGTTTTCGCTGTCATCGGATGCACGCTTTTACCAAGTGTGGAACGACGCACGCCATTTAAGTGGCACAGGCAACTTCAATCTTTCGCATACCCTGTACAGTATGGGGATGCGCATGATGTTTTGAAGAGATGATCCGAGCACTATGGTATTAAGGCCAGGTTACCATCGAAACATTACTGCGCTCGTTAATCGTACGATCGCCACCCCGCGCCGGCGTCGACACCATAAAACCGTACCTTTCACCGGAGCGCGGTGTCCACGTGTTCAGCGGTGCATGCGGGATATGTCCGCCGGTCCCTCTGACTGACGTGGCGGCCTTGGCTGTCTGGCCAGTGCGCATCCAGTCGAAAGTGGCGGCATGCCAAGTCCCGTTGACCTGCACAAAAACCCAACAGTTGCCGTTCAGCGGTCCGCCATCACTGGCCCGGGTACTGGTGGTGGGCCACACGTTCGCTTTGTCATACGGCAGGTTTATCATCCCGCCCCCGACACTTGCGTTTAGCGTCGCGGTCCTGGACCATCCTGAAACATTCGTATCCAACCAAACAACACCGGAAAGCGATATTTCATCGGAGCCCCCGCCTCCATCCGTTCCGCCGTCGTTGGCTGCTTCAGTACCGTTTTCGTCGGCCGTATCCGTACCATTGTCCGAGCTGGCATCAACGCTGATGTCTTTGGCTGTTTCGCAACCAAAAACGGCAAGCAGGCAAACCAATAAAACAGACTTTAATGTTGTTGACACGATAGATTTCATTGTAGCGCTCCTTTTCTATATTTATCTGGTGAATGACTATGTTTTAAAGATCGTTGTTTAAAGTTAACAATTCAAAAATTTCCCAGTCGTATGCTAAGGCCAAAATTGTTGAAAATCGTTTAGTGCATTTCAGTGTCCACCGTGCCGATGCCTGCGCGATAGAAATGGAAATGCACGTTGGGATGATCGGCCAGCAGTGACATCGGAACGGCCGAATCGGCAATGCCCTTGGAAATCATCAGGGTCGTCAAACGCATGCCGAACGGATTATCATGCATGCCGGCTTGCCAGATTGATACCTTTTCCGATTTCCATGTCTCGACCGGTCCCACCGTGGTGGCCTGGGTGGGAACCAGCGAGATGTTGCCGCCGCCCGAGGTGCGGGCGTTCTGGGCAACCGTCAGCGGATGCAGATCCACGACCCGTGCCGAAAGCTTGCGGTAGTCTGCCGCCGGCATCGGTTCGTTTTTATATTTACCTTTGCGTTTTGGCGGATCGTTGAAAGCCCAGTGTTTCACATCGCCCTGACCGCCCTGCATTACCACGCAACGCACATCGTCGAAACTGCGCGTGTAGGCGGACAAGTCACCGGAGGGAAAGTGCAACTGCGCTTTCGGTATCCGCAGTTTGCGATCGATCTTGTTGAAACACAAATAGTCGTCGGCTTTAGAGAACGACAAAGGATGATTGGTTGCGACCGGTTTGCCGTCTTCAACCCATTCGTCCATACCCCAGAAATGGGCGTCTTTGAGATTCAATTCCAATGCATTGACGATGCGGGCCACTAGGGGAAGTTGTTCGGTAGGTCCTATCGGGCCGCAAATTCCGGCGGGATTGTCGGGCGTGGATTGACGCCAGGCCGAAATGTATTCCAGCGCTTCCGCGGTGTAGAAATCTTCCAGGGTATCGTAAAACGATACTTGAAACCCCGGCCGCGAGAGCTTGCGCAGATCGTTTGCCTTCAGTCGGGCGGCGTCCTGGATCAGGTCCGGTTCCAGGGTGGTGTAATCCCACCACTGTGGCGCGACTTTACTGATTGGCCTAGACATTATATGGTGCTCCTTCGTTTTACTGGTTTAACCATTCGGTATAATCCGGATCGATACGATAATTCTTGCCCAGGGCGTCGGCCAATGGATCAGCCGTTTCCGGTCCGAATCCCAGGGCGCTGTGCCGTCGCCAGCCTTCGGCCGACGTGAAAACCTTCGATTGTTCGCCGACCAGTCGGGCGAACCGCGCCATGTCATCAAGATAGGCATCCATTCCCTGCGTTTGGTCGAGCCATTCCTTCTGTGAACGATGACAGGCTAGCATGGCACGTTTTTTATCCATGTACGGTGCAATATCGACATAGCCCTCAACCGGTACACGCCGCCGCATGTTGTCACGCAATCCGTGGGGCATGGCATGATATATCGTCGTGTCACCATTCCATATCGGTTGCGGAGGATCCGTGACAAGATTGATGCTGGCACGCGAAAAGGCGCCCGTGACAACCAATCGCGCTGTGTTCTGATGGTCTTCCATGTAGTCTTCCAACGAATGGGTCAGGATAATGTCCGGCTTGATCTCTCGAATCACGGCACTGACCTTCTGCAAAAGTGGACGGTCGTATAGAATAAAAAAATCGTCGATAATCGAAGGATGCAAGGTTGCGCCGGCCAATTCAGCCGCATCGTTTGCCTCCTGCCGGCGGATACCCACAATGCGGTTGCGATCAAGCGTAGCCGTACCACCTGAACCTGTTCCAAGCGTCCACATATGAATCCGGGCGCCGGCATCCTGCAGCCGAAGCATGGTGCCGATCATGGCAAACTCAATATCGTCGGGATGGGCACCGACACCCAATACGGTTAAACCAGCGCCGGCCTGAAACTGATTGTTCATGCCAAAACCTCTTGTTCATGCGAATCGCTTGCCGCGTTACCGGAGTTCGATCGCTTCACCGATTAGAAAATCCATTATATTGTTCATGAAATAAAAATCAAGCCTGATCGAGAACATCGGATAAGGCATCGAGCACTGCCGGCACGGCGTCCGCCTGCGGAAGCGTCTTGCGGTAGCGACCCCCGATGTAAAGCGCCACTTTACCCGATCCGCCGGCGATAGCGATATCGGCTTCGCGTGCTTCGCCCGGTCCATTGACCATGCAGCCCATGACCGCGATCACCGGCGCGGCTTGCATGTCGCGACCCTGCCACCTGCC
>PXCX01000221.1 GCA_003565195.1 PVC group bacterium
ACACTTACTCGCCTTCTTAACCGCCACCCTTTTCTCGGATACCCTTAACCGACTCGCTTTTGTCCTGAGTAGGTGTTTAGAGTAAGTGGATGGAGTAAGTGAATTGAGCAAGTGATTTGAGTACACAAACCTACTCCAAACACCTCTAAACACCTACTCAGGAATTTTAGCCTGCCACCTATACCCTCGAAAGCGGCGCGGCGCGCATTCAAAGAAGATCAGCCGCTTATGGCAAAATTCCCGAAAACCCGACCCAATCCTGGCACCGCTTTTTCAGCCTTGCGTTTTAGCGGATTTTGGGATACGTTGCCACCTATGCAAAACCCGATATTCGACTTTATGTTTCGCGCATTTCGGATTATTGTGCTTGTGTATTTGGGCCTGTTGGGTTTGCTGGCGGGCTGTCAGCGCCGTTTTATTTATCATCCATCCCGTTTATCCGGGGAGCAGGCGTTGAAAACGGCGCGTCAGTCCGGTTTGGAACCCTGGCATGATGCCGACGGCGAATTTGCCGGCTGGCGTCGTGCTGCATCCGGCGACGACGCGGTTGCCGGTCGGCGGCGGCGGGTGGTTGTGTTTCATGGCAACGCCGGGCATGCCTTGAATCGAACCTATTATATCGATGGTTTCGATGCCGTGGCGCCGGCGAACTGGGAGGTTTTTCTTTTTGAATATCCGGGATTCGGATCCCGTGACGGTCGCCCGTCCGAGAAGACCATCATGGCGGCTGCCTCGTCGGCGTTTGCCGCGTTGATGCGTGAGGATGACGCTCCGATATATTTGGTGGGCGAATCCCTGGGAAGCGGACCGGCCTGCGGGCTTGCCGGTGAGTATCCCAACCAGGTTGCTGGCGTATGGTTGGTGACACCGTTCAATTCACTGAAGGATGCCGCGCGTATTCATTATCCGGCGTTCCCGGTGGGTTTACTGTTGCGCGATCGCTACGATAATGTGGCGGCGCTGCAATCGTTTGAAGGACCTTTGGTCATCCTGACCGCCGGTCAGGACCGGGTGGTGCCCTCGCGGTTGGGCCGGCGGCTTTACGAACAGGCGGCTACCGCGCAGAAGCGTTGGATCGAACAGGCTCAAGCCGACCACAATTCATTGAATTTAAACGCCGAAGCATCGATTTGGTCCGATGTGGTCGCGTTCTGGAATGCGGAGGCGGAAGACGGTCAGGGCGCCGGGAACCCGGGGGACGGGGCGGAAGCACCGGAGGATCCATGACGGAGTTTCTGTACGGGATTCATCCGGCGCTGGAGACGCTTGCCGCCGGTCGCCGCCGGGTGCATCGCGCGTGGCTGGCGGATCGCGATGCGGGGAACCGATTGCGCGCGTTACGCGCGGCGTTTTCGCGGCATTCCCTCGATGTATCGACCACGACGCGGGAAACGTTACGGCGTTTATCCGGAAGCACGGAGCATCAAGGCGTTGTGATTGAGACCGATGCCTACCCTTATGCCGGGCTGGATGGTCTAGGGGAACCGAGCCGCGTGTTGTTAATGGATAATGTCGAGGATCCGCAAAATGTCGGGGCGGTGTTGCGCAGCGCCCTGTTTTTCGGATGGCGAGCCGTATTGCTCTCGGCGCGTGGCGTGCCGGGAGTGTATCCGTCCGTGGTCAAGGCGTCCGCCGGGGCGTCTGAACACCTTTCGGTGGCGCGCGACCGGCCGGCAAACCGCTATTTCGGCTGGCTTCGCCAACACGGGTACACGGTAGCCGTGCTGGAAACCGGCGGGAAGACGGCGCCGGAAGAATTGGCGTTGCGGTCGCCCGCCAAACTGGCGCTGGTTTTGGGCGGCGAACATCGCGGTGTGGGTCAATATATCCGGATGCACGCCGATGCTATCGTGGGTCTTGCCGGTTGCGGGCCGGTTACGTCGTTGAATGCCTCGGTTGCCGCCGGAATTATATTGCACCGATTGGCCGAAAAGGAGATCGCGAAGTCGTGAAAGAAAGCGCCCCTTCCAACGTTGGAAAACCATTTTTTTCGCCGTTGCGGCGTGTTTTGATCGTTAAGTTGAGTTCGATGGGCGATCTTTTTCATGCCCTGCCGGCGGTTCATGTTCTTAAACAATGCGCTGATGCGAAGATCGACTGGGTCGTCCAATCCGAATACGCCGATCTGGTTGGCTGTTTCCCGGAGGTTGATCATGTTATCACGTTCCCGCGCCGCCGGTTTTTGCGGCAGGCTACTGTTTTTCTGCGCGCATTGCGCCGCGAACCTTATGATCTGGTGGTCGACTTGCAAGGGTTGTTGAAAAGCGCCCTGACAGCCCGGCTGGCGCGTGCCCGGGCGCGGGTTGGACCCGGTTTTTGCCGCGAAGGCGCCGGTCATTTCTATTCGGTGCGCCCATCCCGCGCGATCCGTCGTCAACCACGCCGGCATGCGGTGATCGAGAACCTTGATACGGTCGCTTATCTCGGACTGCAAACCGATGAACCGGTCTTCCCGGTGCAATTCCCCCGCGTTGAATTGGCCGGCACGGGACCGCATATCGGGCTGGTTCCCGGAACCCGCTGGCCTAGCAAGAATTGGCCGGCGGAATATTTCGGACAATTGGCCGATGGTTTCCGGCATGCCATCGGCGGGAGTGTGCACTTGATTGGCGGTCCGGCGGACCGCCAACGATGCCGGACGTTGATGCAAGGCCGTTCGACCGAAGGAATGTATGATTTGTCGGGATCGTTGGATTTGGTTCGTCTGGGCGGGGTATTGCAGGCGCTGGATATTGTGGTAACCAACGATACCGGCCCGATGCACATGGCTGCGGCGGCCGGCACGCCGGTGGTGGCCTTGTTCGGCCCCACGGATCCTTTGCGGACAGGTCCCTGGGGCGCCGGACACAGGGTCTTGCGTGCCCGGCCGCTGCCGGATTGCGCGCCGTGTTTCCAGCGCCGCTGTTCGCGCGGCCATGGCGAGTGTATGTCCCGAATTCCCGTCGAAAGTGTTCTGGCAGCCGTGAAAGAGATGCTGGAGTTTGCAAGTTGATTTTTTCGCCGGTTATGATATGGTTACGACGTTGCGGTGGCCGATGGCTGCAACCGGTCGGTACAACGGCATGGTTGCCTGTCAAGCAATCCGGTACGAAGAGTCACATTGAAGGAGATGATGGTATGCAACAGGATTATGATGGAAGTTCGGGAACCGTTCGATGGGGCAGGCACTGTCTCCTGGGATTGGCGCTGTTATTTTGTGGCCTAACGGCCGGGGCAACCATGCCGGCGAGCAGTTTGGCGCCCGAATGGAATTTCAGCGGTGGTCTGGGTGTTCACTTTTTCGAAGGCGATCAGGAAACCAAACACGGATTACTCGGTTCGGCGCAAGCGGCCTACGATCTGGACCCCAACTGGACGCTTGAGGGTACGGTTTCGCTGTTGCCCTACTTGCGGGCAAATCGGATTTGGTCGGACAGTCGCGGCGATTACCGTCCGGGACTGCATGAGTGGACCGATTCGACTTGGGCCTTGGGGTTGGCTGTGGGTGGACGCTATCATTTTACTCGTCAATACCGTCTGGATCCTTACATCTCAATGAGCGCCGGAACGATGTTTTACCGGCATGAACGAGACGACGGCAAATTTCGTGACTGGTCGGTCGGTACCGGTTTGGGAATGTTTTATCACGTATCGGACGAGTTTGCCCTGCGTCTGGATGCCCGCGGCATGCGCGTATTTAATATCGGGCAGGCCAATGCCCAGGTCACGCTGGGCGTATCCTGGCGGCCCGGCTACCGGCCGACCCATACATTCCAGGTCATGGGCGGGGTGCTTGACAGCGATGGCGACGGGTTGTCGGACTGGGAAGAAATCCATATCTATTTTACCGATCCCCATGATCCCGATACCGATGGCGACGGATTGTCGGATTTTGATGAATTACACCGTTACGGCACCGATCCGCTCAATCCGGATACGGATGGCGATGGTTTGACCGATTACGAGGAGATTTACGTTTACGGTACCGATCCCTTGAAACGCGACACTGACGGTGGCGGCGTTGATGACTGGCACGAAATCATGGTCGACGGCACCGATCCGCTGGATCCTGCTGACGATCTGAAGATGCATACCCTCTATTTGCAGTTTGATTTCGATCAAGCCATCATCAAACCCGAATTTCACGAGTCACTGGATGTGATTGCCCTGACATTGCGCCGCGATCCCGAGGCGCTGGCACGCATTGAAGGGCATGCCGATCAATTGGCAAGTTCCGATGCCGCGTATAATCAGGAGCTAAGCGAACGCCGCGCGCGTGCGGTCCGTCAATACCTTGTGGAACGCGGCGGCATCTCACCGGAACGGCTGGAGGCGGTGGGATATGGATTCCAACGGCCCAAGGAACCTAATGATCCTGTTGAGGGTAATCCGATCAACCGGCGGGTCGAAATTTATATTCGCAGCGGCGACCATATTGAACAGCATGGAATTCAACCGGCGGCACAGCCGCGACAGGAATAAATTCGGCAAGGAATGGAGCGAGCGAAGGGATTCGAACCCTCGACAGCCACCTTGGCAAGGTGGAGCTCTACCACTGAGCTACGCTCGCATCCGTAAAGAAAACGCCACATAATAGCAGGTCGGTCCAGGTATTGCAAGTCAATTTTTTTGCAACAAACGTCAATATGGTGCTTGCAAAAAACTATGCAGCATTGTATAGTATGTTGTGTAGCGGAACAGTTTATCCGGCATAGCGGATTCGCCGTCTGCCGGGCTATGAAAAAAAACGGAGACGATAATGAATAAACGTCACCTGTTGTTGTTGACCGTCTTGCTATTGCTGGGCGGTTGGCTGGGGTTTCGGTGGTTGTTTTCACCGGATGATATTACGATTCCAGCGCCTTCACGAGAAGTGGCGTTTACCCCGGAAACACCTGAGCCGCCGTCAATCACCGTTTCCATGCCGACTGATGAAAGGCAAGATTTGGCTGTCCGCGGTGTTCTGACCAATGCCGATCGGCCGTTGCACGCGCTCACACGCGATCCGGCGGTGATCATGTTGCGTAATGCCATTATTGATACCGAGATCGTGGCGCGCGGCGGACCTTCGGTCGATATTCCCGAAGCGTTTCGTGCGCCACCCGATTATCGTCAGGCCATGATTGTCTTCGAGGAACCAATTTCCGGACGGCATTGGGATTGGTTGGCCGAGCAGGGCGTACGGGTCGAAAATTTCGTTCCCAATCGAGCCCTGACTGTCAGCGGCCCGCACCACAATATCCGGCAATTAAGCGATGCTCCCGGGGTCCGCCATGTCGAACCGTTTCATCCGTTTTATAAGATGGATGCCGATATCCAGGCCTATTTAACCGGTTCCGCCGATGCCGCTGCGAGCGAACGCGCCCGATCCGGTCGTTATCAGGTCTTATTGTTCGGCGATCCCGAAACCGCCATGCAGGCGGCCATGCAACCGGACGATGAACGCCGTTTGCCGACGCTGGATACTCCCGGCGTGGCACCGGTTCGGGGCGCCTTCGGGGTTTCCGGCGCCCGAATCGAGGAATTGCCGCGGTTGCCGCGCCAGGCCGTCGCCGAAGTTCATAGCGATCCCGAATCGCTGAAACAGTTGGTGCTGGCCGAGAACGTGAAGTGGATCGAACCGGTTCCGCAATTTCAGCCTATGAACGATCTGGCGCGCCGTACTTTGCGCCGCCATCTGGTCGAGGAAAACCGTCCCGATCTGGACGGTTCCGGCCAAGTCGTCGGCGTGGTCGATACCGGCGCCGACATCAATCATCCGGCGTTGGCGAAACGATTACGACATTATTTCGTCAAGGCCGGGCCGTCGTCCGATGGTCAAGAGGGCGACACGGTCGGGCACGGAACCCACGTTCTGGGAACGATCCTCGGCAGCGGCACGAATTCTCATACGGTCACATCCGCTCCCGGTTCCTTCAAGGCATCGGTAACCGGCGGTCTCTATGGCAAGCATCAATTCCGGGGTA
>PXCX01000241.1 GCA_003565195.1 PVC group bacterium
AGCGCGCCGGCGGAAGAGGGGCCCTTGGGTTTGCGGCGTTGCCAACTAGCCAGCTCCGCTTGTGCCTGAATTTCGAGGCGACGCAGGTTCTGCATCGCCTCGCTGCTGTCATGCGTAGGTTCGGCCCTTCGTTCCCCTTCAGATTCCGGCATGTTCACGATGTCCGGCTCTACGACATCGTTCGCCGCTTGAGCGCGTTTCGCTTGCCGGCATGCCCACCACCGCGGCGGCGCCTGCGGTGTCTCAGCGCCGCCCAATGCGGCTGAGCCGGCGGTTTTCGGGAGTAGCTCCGGCTTAGGCATATGCTGGCCGGATTGCGTTTCGGCCGGCGCCTCGCGGTCGTCCGCCAGTTCGGGGATCTGTTGTTCGAGTTCCGAAATGCGTTTCTCAAGGACCGTCCGCTCGCCCAACCATCGCTGTTCGGAGGCCGCATAATCGCGATCACGACCGGCTAAATTTTCATGCAACTCGTTCCGTTCACGCTTTAAGGACGCCAACCTTTGTTCAAGTTCGGATACGCGTTCCTCCAAGGCGGTCCGCTCGCCTAACCATCGCTGTTCCGACGCCGCATGATCACGGTCACGACCACCAAGGCTTTTCCGCAGTTTATCGCGGTCTCGTTTTAGGTCACGCACCATTTGATCAAAAGCCGCTACACGTTCCTCCAGCGCGGTTCGTTCGTGCAACAATCGCTGTTCCGATGCCGCATAATCACGATCCCGGCCGTTCAAAGTTTCCCGTAACGTATCCCTTTCCGCTGTTAACGCCGTCGCGCGTTGATCGAGTTCGGCAACACGTTCCTCCAAAGAAGACCGTTCACGGGACCAGGTCTGTTCGGTCGACGCCAGATCACGTTCGCGTTCGGACAAAGTTTCCCGTAACTTATCCCTTTCCCCCGTTAACGCCGTCGCGCGTTGATCGAGTTCGGCAACACGTTCCTCCAAAGAAGACCGTTCACGGGACCAGGCCTGTTCGGTCGACGCCAGATCGCGTTCGCGTTCGGACAAAGTTTCCCGTAACGTATCCCTTTCCCCCGTTAACGCCGTCGCGCGTTGATCGAGTTCGGCAACACGTTCCTCCAAAGAAGACCGTTCACGGGACCAGGTCTGCTCGGCCAGCGATGCCGCCTCACGCAATTCCTGCGTCTGCGCGGCGGTCTCTTTTTGTTCAGCTTCCAGAGTAACCGCCCGCGTCTGCAGCCGGTCGCATTCGGACCGGTATGCCTGCTGCTGTTCCCGGCTCTTGCTGATTTGAGTGTTTAACTGTTCAAACCGATTTACGAAATCGGCCATCCATTGCCGCAAAGGTACGGAAGTTCCGGTGCGCGTGTTTTCAAGGGGACCGTCGGGCGCAATCAAGCCGTCCATCAGCAAGTCGAACCCCGCGCCGATATGGAGCGGGCCAAAACGGTCGCCATCACGCAAGCTTATCCGCCACACCATCTCCAATTCCGGAATATCGGTGGCCGCTTGCCAATCGGCGCCGCCATTCAGGGAAACTTTGCTGGCGGGCGACACCCGGCCTTCCGCAGCCCAGCGGCGCAGGACATCGATATCCGGCGCCTCGAATGTCGTGCCGTCGTCAATCCGCAGCATCCATTTGTCTTGCTTGGTGTTCGCCATCAAAAATCACCGTTTATGGCCGGCTTTTCGGTTCCATTCACGCCGCCGCGATTGGCGCGGTTTTTTGCAAGGCTGCGTTTTCACGGCTACATAAACGCAGTCCTCACCCAACCGTTGCTTTAGCTCAGTCAACAGCGTTTCATCGGGTGTCACTTTCAGTGAGCGATCGGCTTCGATAAATATTTTTTCGCCGGCCGGCAAATTGACACATAAGACAACCGGCGTCAACCCGGAATGGGCCTCAAGGCATTTACGGATATCGGCCATGGTGTCAACGGTTGCGGTTTTCGCGGTCAGATGTATACCGAGCCGCTCCGCAAAATGACGGGGCGCATCCTGCAACGGATAAATTTCCTGGACGGTCAACTTGGATTTTCCATCACGTACGGATGCTTCGCCACAAACCAGCAGCGGGGCATCTTTCACGATGCATTCGCGATAGCGCTGAAACGCTTCGGGAAAAGCAACCACTTCGATGCTGCCATCCATATCTTCCAACTGCATGACCGCCATGGCCTGTTTCTGCCTGGTTACCTTGACATCCAAGCCAGCAACGATCCCGCCAATCCGCGTGATTTGAGGTTCCTGCAATTCTTTGAGCGCGGAGACCGACGACAATCGGTAGCGTTGCAACAAGTCGGCATGCTGCGTCAAGGGATGCCCACTCATGTACGCGCCGAGCAATTCTTTTTCCTGGCGTAACATCTCGCTGGACCTCCAGGGCTCAATCTCTGGAAATGCGTCGGGATTGTCGGCGGCACCCTGGTCGACATCGCCAAACAGGGAACCCTGACCGCTACGCCGGTCGCGCGCCGCCGCAGAACCACGTCCGAGTGCGGAATCGATCCCGTTGAACAAACGCGCACGATGCATTCCGGTGCAATCAAAAGCGCCGGCCCGAATCAGGCTTTCCAGCACCTTACGATTCACGATCTGGCCATCGAGCCGTGTACAGAAATCCATTAATCCTTTAAAAGCACCATTAGCCCGGCATTCTTCCACAATACGTTCGGCGACACCGGTGCCGACATTTTTTATGCCGGCCAACCCAAACCGAACTGCACCGTCCAGCGGTTTGAAACGAACGTCGCTTTCATTGATATCGGGTCCCAACACCTCTAGCCGCATCTCACGGGCTTCCTGAATGAACACCGGCAGTTTATCCGGATTGCCCATCTCGCTCGATAACAACGCCGCCATGAACTCGGCGGGAGCATGTGCCTTGAGATAGGCCGTCCAGTAAGCGATCATGGCATAGGCCGCACTATGCGATTTATTGAATCCGTATTCCGCGAATTTTGCGAGTGTATCGAATATTTTTTCAGCCTGAGATGTTGCTATCCGGTTCGTCTCAACGCAACCTTTGACAAATGTCTGGCGCTGTTTCTCCATTTCGTCGGCTTTTTTCTTGCCCATCGCGCGACGCAGGATATCGCCCTGTCCCAAGGAGTATCCCGCCAGGACATTGGCCGCCTTCTGGACCTGTTCCTGATACAGCATGACACCGTAGGTTTCCCGCAAAATCGGTTCCAGCATTGGATGATCGTAAACGACCGGTTTCTTGCCGGTTTTCCGGGCCACATACTCGTCCAGCATATTCATGGGGCCCGGCCGATAAAGGGCAATCATCGCAATTAAATCCTCAATCCGGTCAATCCCGACCCGCCGAACCAATTCCCGCATGCCGGTACTTTCCAACTGGAAGACACCCACCGTATCGCCTCGATTCAACAGTTCATAGGTGGCCCGGTCGTCAACCGGAAATTGTTCGGGCGCAACGGTTTCGCCTTTGCGTTGGGCAACAAAATCAACCGCGGCCTGAATAACCGTCAAGGTTTTCAAACCCAGGAAATCCATTTTCAACAAGCCGATTTCGCCCAGCGGCTCCATCGGATACTGGGTTACCACCCCATGATCGTGTTTGTCCCGTGCCAGTGGAATGATTTCGTCAAGCGATTTTTCGCCGATCACGACGCCGGCAGCGTGGGTACTTTGATTGCGGCATAATCCTTCCAGCACCATGCTGGTATCGATAATCCGACGGCAAACCGGGTCATTCCGATATTTGGTCTCAAGTTCGGAACTTTCCTTCAAGGCCCGTTGCAAGGTGATCTTGGGATCATCAGGAATCATCTTGGACAACTGATCACAATCCTTGTACGGTACTTCCATCACCCGACCGACATCGCGGATCACCATGCGGGCACCGAGGGTTCCGAACGTGATGATCTGCGCCGTATTCCCTGCACCATACTTTTGTTTGACGTATTCGATCACTTCACCACGCCGGCTCTGGCAGAAGTCGATATCGAAATCGGGTGGTGAGACGCGTTCCGGATTAAGAAACCGTTCAAAAATCAAGCCGTAACGAAGTGGATCAATCCCGGTAATACCCAGCACATACGCCATCAGACTGCCCGCGCCGGAACCGCGCCCCGGACCAACCGGAATATTGCGACCGCGCGCATAGCGGATGAAATCCCATACCACCAGGAAATAATTGACAAAACCGGTGGCCTCAATAATGCTGGTTTCATATCGCAGCCGTTCGACCACCTCGCGTTCCCGCGCATCCTTGGGGTGATCCATATCCTCTATATCGTAACAGCGCCGGACACCTTCCCGGCATAGCTGGGTCAGATAACGTTTCTGATCCAGACCGTCGGGAGCCTGAAACACGGGAAAATGCGGTTCACCAAAACGGATTTCTGCATTACAGCGTTCCGCAATGCGCAAGGTATTGCTTAAGGCATCCGGAATTTCAGCGAATAAAGCCTGCATTTCGGCCGGGGTTTTCATGTAAAATTCCGGGGAGGCATATCGCATACGCTTGGGATTACTGAGCACCGTCTGGGTCTGCAAACAGAGCAATGCGTCATGCGCTTCGGCGTGTTCCTTTTGCAGATAATGCACGTCATTGGTCGCCACCAACGGCATTTGCAACGCTTGCGCCAAATCCAGCATTCCGTCGACCACCGTTTTCTGTTCGGGAATCCCATGATCCTGAATCTCTAAATAGAAGTTGTCATGCCCCAACATTTCGCGGTATTCGCCGGCGACCCGGCGCGCACCGGACGAGTCACCGGCGACAATTTTTCGGGCAATCTCGCCCTTGAGACAGGCGGACAATCCAATCAGACCGCCGGCATGCCGTTGCAATATTTCGCGATCAATCCGCGGTTTATAGTAAAACCCTTCAAGCTGCGCCGCCGTGGCCAGTTTGATCAAATTATAGTAACCGGCTTCATCCGTCGCCAGCAATACCAGATGATCCCCACCCTGGGCTCCGTCCGCATTACGATCGAACCGACTCGCGCGCGCAACATACATCTCGCATCCCAGGATAGGCTTAACCCCGTTATCACGGGCCGTCTTATAAAAATCGACCATACCGTACATCACCCCATGATCGGTAATCGCCACCGCAGGCGAGCCATCGGCAACCGCCTTTTGCATTACGTCGTCAAGCCGGCATGCGCCGTCAAGCATGCTGTACTTGGTATGCAAATGCAAGTGAACAAAGGATGGATCAGACTTCTTTTTCATCCGTCTCCATGGATAGCGACATGGCAACTTCAGGACAAGTAAACGGCGATTCAAAGCGGGTGCAATTCATGCATCCCATATACAATTTATGCATTAAACGCTCCTTTGACGTCACCTCAAACCCTAAACGGGCAAAAAACGCAGGCGTAAACGTCAGGACAATGATTTCACGAGGCCGCAACACAGCAATTCGATCGATCGCCGCGTTGACCAGACGCCGCCCAAGACCATGGCCACGCTCGTTATCGCGGACAATCAGTGACTTGATCTCCACTGCCGGATTACTGCAACACCCGATTTCAGGCAGAATCTGCCACGATACGGTCCCTACCACCTGTTGTTTCCGCTGCGCGACCAGACAACGATCAATGTTTTGCACCAAATCGCCAAGCGAACGCGGCAACAAACAATCGACAGCGCTCTGAACCAGCGCGAAAATCGGCGCCGCATCCTCGAATTCCGCCGCACGAATATTGATGTCTTGGATCATCTTGCCAGCCCTCTCATGCCCGCACGATCTAAAACAATATATATTCGCCGAAAACCAGCGATTTTGCAAGCATTATTCAGTTCCCGGAATCATGACTTGAACTTCTCAGAATCATAAGTTATGATGCGCATTTAAGGAAAGGAACCAGTAGCATCCCATAGGGATGCGGAATGTTGGAATACTGGAATTATGGAATGTTGGTAAATAGTGCAAATATGATGCTTGCGTTTTCAGATTCCGGTGATGCGCCAATTTTGCGTTGCATG
>PXCX01000152.1 GCA_003565195.1 PVC group bacterium
GGCGTTGCAGGGTGTCCAAGGGTGATTCATTGGCATGGGGGTCATCATTCAAAACAAACTCTCCTCAGGTGGTCGGTACACCTTACACCCGGCTTCGGACTGACTTCAGTTATAACGACGATATAAAGCGCAACCGGATTGTTAGCTCCTAAGTCGCAAATTGTTTGAGTAAATAAATGCAACAATTTATCGGGCATTGACGGTTTCTAACAATCTTTCCAATATCTTTACAATATCTGTAAGTATATCATGTCCGGCCGGAATTTCAAGCAACGCCGGCCTGATTCTGAATAAGTGTCGAGCGCAGAACATGCGTCGGTCATGCCCATGCGGCGAGGATTGACGGTGCAGTAACCGTTCGCGAATTAAGATAGTTGAGAAAACAAATAAGAACAACGAAAACCGTGAACATCTCAACTGTGAACGGCTAAAAAAACTCTGCGTTTATTCTTGACAATATTTCGGATATAGTGTTGTATCTGACTGTGTCTACAACTTAAATCCGCAATAAATCCAAAGGAAAGGAACATCGCTATGCCAAACTTGGCCAAAACACTGAGAGACGAAATTGCGCGCATTGCCAAACGTGAAGCCAACCAATTAGTGTCATCCCAGGCAAAGACCACCAGCGAACTTAAACGCACGGTTTCAGCCCTGAAAAAACAGGTCAGGGAACTGGAGAAATCCCAGAAACCAGTCGAAAAGGCGATCGCCCAGATGCAACCGGAACTCATTCCTGCTAAATCAACCGATAAGACCACCGGCAAATGGTTTACCGGAAAGGGTATCCAATCAATACGCAAACGTCTGGGACTGACGCAGGCGCAACTAGAAAAGTTGCTTGGTCTATCTGAGAAGATGGTTTCAAAATGGGAATCCACCAAGGGCAAAGTTGGACTCAAAACCGTAAATCGTGACAAACTTACAGCTCTGCGTAGTATGACGAAAAAGGAAGCCTGGGATAAACTTAGTTTGAGCACGGGTAAATCAACTCCGTCAGCCAAGATGTCATCCCAAAAAACGCAACCTGCCGCCGAGACCTTCACCGGCAAGGAAGTCCAGAACTTGCGCAAACGGCTTGGACTATCGCAAAAGGTATTCGGTCAAAAGCTGGGTTACTCGCAGAAGGGTATCTCAAACTGGGAATTCAAAAAAGGCGCCCTCAATTTGCCGTCCAAGACGCTGGCGGCGCTGACGAAGATGAAAAAGGATATCAAAGGCTAAAGCGAGCGATAACATTAAAGATCGTTTGCCTGTTAAGGTTCGTTGGAGCGAGCGGGGTAGCGTGATTTGGGGCCTATTCGGGGAGGAAGCATCGGGTGGCCGTATGGCATGATTGGCTGGCATGGCGCCGGACGTGTGCGTTGGCCGCGTGTGATACCCCGACACGCGATGCTCTGCAACGGTTTGCGCTGAAACGTTGGCGTCATTATGCAAACGCATGCGCATGGATGATCCATTGCGAGGGAAAACCAATCGCCATACCACCCGCAGCCATAGCCTGGCACGATTTCGAAACATGGCTCTGTTTACGACGTTCACGTCGCGGTAAAACCTATAAAAAATGGTTGTTCGCGCGCATCTCATCACATATCGGGGATGATCAAAGTCTGAAGGCGATTCAAGGCGGAGCCAGTCTGATCATGCGCGATGTGGTGCGTGAACGGTTCCGCAGGGAAATGTCGCGGCGGGGAACCATTTCGCTGAATGCAACGCTGGCGGGTGAAACCAGCGAATCATTGTCGCTTCAGGAACTGTTGCCGGCCTCAAACCTGACGCAGGATGACGTGTATCAGCGCGACTTGGCGGCCCTCGGCACCGCGACGGCAACGTCGCTCAGCCGCGACGTCTTGTCACGACGCGCGAAAATTGCGCTGCTTGCACGCGAATGGGGATTGTCGACTACCCATCCGGCAGTGCTTCAGGCGGCTGCGTGCAGTAAAAGTGCGATTTATAAAGCCTATCATGACGCCTTGAAAACAATCGCCGGCACCGTTAACAAGCGGTTCCGACACGATGACCGGGAGACCCGGGCGTCGCTGGCCGTGGCAACGATGCAAGCGCTTAAACCGCAATTGCTGACCTGGGCAAAATCGGAAAATGTAATGTCTGCATTCTTTTGAGCTTACCGGGAAGACCAAGTCCATGACGCCAAAGCCGAGAACCAACCGATCGCCGTCACCGACTGAGCGGCAGCAACGCCGTCGGCTGGCGGAGTGGCTCGCCGAATGGCGTCTGGAACAGACGCTGTTACGCGCTGAGTCGTCGCCCGGCGATGATGCCGGGGTTAACTTCGGGGATGCGGCGGCGCCGGCCAAAACCACGGACCGTCAGCCGGAGGCAGGACAGATTCGGCTCATGATGCCGGATATTGCGACAACCCGGTCCCGCCCGGTATATGTCCTGGTGCTGATGCCGCTGACGTCGGATGAATGGTTGATTGTGCCTTTCGGTATTCTGGCGACTCCGGCGATTCCAGGGGAATGGCGTACCGGGTTGCGTGCCTTGCCGGTTCGTGTACTGTGCGTATGGAATGCGCGACGGCTAACCAACGACCGCTTGCAGCGTTCCTGGCACGGACGCGATCTGGATTCGCGCCGGTTGGCCCAGGCACGGCGATTGACGAAGGATGTTTTTTCATGGTCTGTAAAAGTTTCTAGACGCATCAGCGCCGGAGTCGATGAATACTCCGTTCTGCCGAACATGCTGGGTCCACCGCTGGTGCACCCGCTGGATCCACGTCGGCAATATCTGGAGGCTGAATCCGGTCGACTGGACGCGCTGGGACCTCTCCCGGCAACCGTTGCGGGCAATCGCTGCTGGCAAGGTCAACCCATGCCCGGATCACATAGCATCGGTATTTGCTATGAACGCGTGTCGGATCCATGCCCGTTGTTGCAGGCCGCCGAATCCCGTGCCGATTATGCCGCCGATTCAGAAACAAGCCTTGACGACATCACGGAAACGGTTGACGAAGATCGGCTTTAAACCCTTGCGGATATGGGCCGGTAATGTTGCGAAATCCTCGCGGTTTTCGGCCGGTAATATCAGCGTTGCGATGTGGGCGCGTTTGGCGGCAATCGCTTTCTCTTTCACCCCGCCGACCGGCATGACCAGACCGGTAAGACTTAATTCACCGCTCATTGCACAACGAATCCGCAAAGGTTTCCGGGTTGCCAAGGAGTACAGCGCACATGCCATGGTAATCCCAGCCGAGGGGCCGTCCTTCGGCGTGGCACCCGCAGGAACATGCAGATGAATAAACGATTTTGCAAAAAAGTCACGGTGTTTGGTGTCTTGATTCAAAAACGCGCGTATAAAAGTATAGGCGATTTCAGAAGATTCGACCATCACCTTGCCGAGTTGCCCTGTTTGCTTGAAGCCGGATTTTTCGCCCTGAACACGGGTTGCCTCGACATGCAGAACTTCACCGCCATGGCTGGTCCAGGCCAGTCCGGTAATCACGCCGATCATACGTCGGCTGAATGGATCTTTATCCGGATAAGGACGTTTGCCAAGATATTCGCCGACATCCTTCTTGCTTAAACGGAGTTTTGTGTCGGGCTTACGCACAATCGAAATTGCCGCTTTGCGCATGACTTTACGAATATTGTTTTCAAGTGAACGCACACCCGGTTCGCGGGCGTAGCCGTCGATCATATCATTCAGCGCGACAGCCGGAATTTGTACCTGACTCGGATTTAAGCCGTGCTCCTTCAATTGCTTGGGAATCAGATGATCTTGCGCAATCCGTACTTTTTCCTCGCGAATATATCCGGCTAGATGAATGATTTCCATCCGGTCCAGTAACGGCGAAGGGATGGTGTCCAACTGGTTGGCGGTACACAGGAAAAGAACACTTGATAGATCGAAACGCACATCAAGGTAATGATCGAGAAAATCACGGTTCTGTTCCGGATCAAGGACTTCCAGCAGGGCCGAGGCCGGATCACCGCGAAAACTGGCGCCGATTTTATCCACTTCATCCAGCATGATCAATGGATTCGCGGTTTGACAATGTTTGATCGCCTGGATGAATTTTCCGGGCATGGCACCGATATAGGTGCGGCGATGACCCTTGATCTCGGCTTCGTCCTGCATGCCACCCAGCGAAAACCGGTAAAACTTGCGACCCACACAACGGGCGATCGACTGTCCTAGCGATGTTTTGCCGACGCCCGGCGGACCGACAAAGCAGATGATTGAACCCGAAATGCGGCCCTTCAGGATGCCGACCGACAGAAATTCCAATATGCGCTGTTTGACGTCGTTCAGCCCGTAATGATCGGCGTTCAGTTTGCGGCGCGCCTGTAGTAATTTGAAGTTATCCTGGGTATAAAAACCCCAGGGCAACGAGGTCAACCAGTCGAGATAATTGTGGCTGACAATATATTCAGGGGAATGCGGTTCGATCAACTTGATTTTCTCGATCTGCTCGTCAATCCGTTCCTGGGCTTCCTGCGTCAATGTCAGGTTGGCTAGCCGTTGGGTATATTTTTCGATCTCGGCTTCCTTGCCTTCCTTGGATAATCCCAACTCTTTCTTAATGGCTTTCAACTGTTCGCGCAGGAAAAATTCACGTTGCTGGGAGGAAATCTTTTCCTCGATTTGCTTGTTGATTTTGGCTTGGACTTTTGATAGCGAAACTTCTTTTTTCAAAAGCAATACGGCTTTTTCGATGCGTGTATAAATATCGAATGCCTCGAGAACCTCCTGAAGTTCGGTTGCTGTGGCCGTAGTCATGCTGGCGGCGAAATCGGCAAGACGTCCCGGTTCATTCAGGCTGGAACGGCTGAGGAACATGTTAAGCTCCTCCTTGAAAACCGGGTTCAATTGTACCAGCTCCTTGATTTCGTGAATAACTGAAACAGCATAAGCTTTGAGTTCTTCGGTAACCTCAATGTCGGGATCAGGATGATACTTTACTTCAGCAACCAAATACGGTTCGGTCTTGACAAACCGCTCAATTTCAAAGCGTTCAATGACGCCGACCAAAACCTGTGCCGGCGCCTGTGGCGATTGTTGCGCTATATGCGCGATTTCCGCCAAGACCCCAATCCGATACAATGATTGATTGGGGTCCTCGATGACGTGCAACTCGTCTTCCTGATTCTCTGCGCCCTGTGAATCGGCTTGGCGATTGAGCACCAAACCGATCATGCGATTGTTTTTAGCGATCTCTTGTACCATTTCCTTGGCTTCCTGCCGGTGAATGGTTAGCGGCACCATTATCCTCGGGAACAAAGGCCGGTTTTGCAATACATGAATCGGTAGCGTCTTCGGTAAAGCAACGTTTCGCCGGGCAACAACGCCGTCTTTGGATGAAGCGTTGTCTTGCTCATCCGGTTCGCGAATGATTTCAATTTTTGGCTCGTTATCTTGCTTGTTCGATTTACTCATGGTATCTATCCCGTGATGTTATCCGTACAAAGGACCCAAAAGCGTGCAAGCACGGAAATCGTCGCCGCCACACCGATCCCAGAGGGTCGGCCGGAAAATATCGCGCGGGTCAATATTATGCATGTCGACCGGAATGCGCAGCATGGCATTGAGCGTAATCAAATCAGCGCCGATGTGGCCGAACGAATTGGCATCATGGTTGGGACCAATCCGCGACATATACTCGAAAGACGACATATCGCGTGGTGCCCAGTAGCTTTCAGGCCAGGTGGGATTGGTTGCCTTATTGATCTGATCGGCAACACGCTCAGGCAATTCGACCGTATCGCCTTCAACAACCGAACAGGTCAAATGGTCGCCCACCGTATTGTAGCGGTAGGCGGTCATCGGTAAATTTCCCGGGGTACGGAAATGGCTGGACAGTCCGTCACCAGGGAAATACGTCAGCTCGGCGCCCATATAAATCGTGGCCCGCAGGGCGGCATCCATGATTTTTTTCTGTATTACACGGTCGTTAC
>PXCX01000284.1 GCA_003565195.1 PVC group bacterium
ATCCAGAAAACGTTGTTTCCAGCGTTGCATGATCTGTTGCATACGTTGGTTATCCACGATATCGATCCCCGTGCCCAAAACCGGTTTTACAATCATGTCCATCCGTGGGTGGGGTTGGTCGCGGGGGGCGGTCACGCCGTTTCGGCCGGGGGCTCGTTTGCGCGCTGATAAGGCGCCATGGCGGCGCGCATTTCCCGCACGGCTTGTTCGAGACCGACCATGACGGCATGGCAGACGATACTGTGCCCGATGTTCAAGGCATGAAGGTGGGGTATGCGCAGGATATCCGGGATATGCGGCAAGGCGATGCCGTGGCCGGCATTGACACGTAAACCGAGCGCGTGCGCCGCGCGCGCGCCGTCAACCAGACGTTGCAATTCGGTTTGGGCGGTTGTTGGATCGGGTGCATCACAAAATGTCCCGGTATGAAGTTCCACGACGGTGGCACCCAGATCGGCGCTGGCGGCCAGTTGTTCGGGATCGGGATCGACAAAAAGACTTACCATCATTTTGGCATCGCGTAATCTGGCAATGGTTGAACGCAGCGACTGTGCATGGGCCTGAACATCAAGTCCGCCTTCGGTCGTCAGTTCCTGGCGTTTCTCGGGAACCAGGCAGACTTCGGCCGGCCGGACATCGCAGGCGATGGCCACAATTTCGGGTGCATCCGCCATTTCCAGATTCATTGGTATGCGTAATTCACGGTGTAACCGGTAAACATCGGCATCCTGGATATGGCGTCGGTCTTCGCGTAAATGGATGGTAATGCCGTCGGCGCCGGCCTGTTCGCAGGCACGCGCCGCTGCCAGTAAATCGGGATAGGGTGTATTGCGCGCCTGTCGCAAGGTGGCAACGTGATCGATATTGACGCCCAAACGTAATGCGGATGTGGTCATGACCGGTTCCTTGATGAAATGGATTATGTGTTCAAACACCCATAATCTACCAGAGCCGGCGGACGGATGCAATCTTTTCGGGGAAATGTCCACATCTCTTTTCCGGATTGCCAAAAGGTTGTGAATCGTTTACAGTACCGTTTTTTACGCCTTGAATCCGAAAAGGAGGAATGATCTCATGTCGGTAAAAATTGCTTTTATTGGAGCCGGAAGCCTGGAATTCACGCGGGGTTTGGTCAGGGATATCCTGACATTCCCGGCGTTACGCGATGCAACCATAGCGTTAATGGATATTGACAAGGATCGCTTGGAATTCTCAAAGCGGGCGTGTCAGACGATTGTGCAACGCGGAAACTATCCGGCCCGTATCGAGGCCTCGTTGAATCGACGGGACGCGCTCAAGGGCGCCGATGCCGTGTTGTGCACGATCCTCAGCGGTGACGTCAATGTCTGGCAGCACGATATCCTGATCCCTAAAAAGTATGGAGTAGATACCAATATCGGTGATACCCGCGGAATCAGCGGCATGTTCCGTGCCCTGCGCACTATACCTGTCATGACCGATATTTGCCGCGATATGGAACGTTATTGTCCCGACGCGATCCTGCTTAACTATACCAATCCGATGGCGATGCTTTGCCGGGCCATGCAGCGGACCTCGGACATCCGGTTGACCGGTTTATGTCACAGCGTTCAGGGAACCGCCGGCATGCTGGCAAACTGGATCGGCGCGTCGATCGATGACGTGACGTATGTGTGTGCGGGCATTAATCATCAGGCCTGGTATATCGATTACCGTTGGAAAGGGCGCGATGCCAACCCTTTGATCCGTAACGCGATCGTGCGGCGCCGTAAAATTTATAATGCGGAACAAGTGCGCAACGAGATGTTTCTGCATTTGGGGTACTATGTGACCGAATCCAGCGGACACAACTCGGAGTATAACTGGTGGTTCCGTAAACGGCCCGATTTGATCGAGAAATATTGTACGACCGGTACGAATTGGAATCCGGGGCATTATGCCTATATCCTTAATCGGTATCGTGAGCGGGCGCGTCATTGGAAACGTGATATCCGCAAATGGTTCAAGGACGGTGCCCCGTTTTCCCTGGAGCGCGGCCACGAATATGCCGCATCGATTATCAATGCCTTTGCAGGAGCGGAACCTTTCGAGTTCAATGGTAATGTTCCCAACCGGGGCACGATTTCCAATCTGCCGGATGAGGTTTGCGTGGAAGTGCCGGTGCTTGCGAATCGGCGCGGTTTCAATACGATGCACGTCGGCCCGTTACCGCCGCAATGCGCTGCCTTGAATCAGATCAATATCGCGGTCGAGGAAATGACGGTGGAGGCCGCCTTAACCGGCGATCCCGAGCTCGTACTGCACGCGGCGCTTTACGATCCGCTTTGCGCCGCCGTATTGTCGATGGCGGAAATCCGAAAAATGGTTGCCGAAATGCTGCGTAAAAACAAGCGCTGGTTGCCGCAGTTCAAATCGCTGAAAGTCTAGCTTGTGCGATTCAGCAATCCGACACACTGTCTTAAGCAAGGCGGGCGTACGGTGGTTACCCGGGTATGGGTGGCGAATACATTCAGGCAACGGGCGCTGGGCCTGATGTTCCGGCGTCCTTTACCGCAAGATACGGCGCTTTATCTGCCCGATTGCCGGGCGGTACACACGTTCTGGATGCGGTTCGCGCTCGATGTCAGGTTCCTGGATGGCGACGGAAGGATTGTGCGAACGGTATGCCGCCTAAAACCATGGCGCATGGCGTGGGGTGGCCGAAAGGCGGTCGCCGCCCTGGAAACAACGGCCGGTTACCTAAACGATGATATCATCGATGCCGCTCAACCATTGCGGTTTGTCTGAGACAACTTATCCGAAACCCTTTTCGGATGGGAGTGCTACTCAGGTTCCTGCTCCTCCCGGATCGGTCGGATGTCCAGGATGCGGTCGGCCTTAATGGTCCGGAAAATACCAGGCCGGGTTTCGAGCACTATATCGCCGTTGGCATAACGTTCGACGACAATCCCGGTAAGGATACCGCCGGGTCCATCGCCGATACGGACCTGGGTATCCGGTATGAACCGGCGGCGCAGACTTTCATGTCGGGTAACGGTTTTGCCAACCTCAACATTAATTTTCATTGTAAGGGTATCATATCCTTCGCGCGCCAGCTCCATTCTTCGTTCGCCTTCGGCAACGTAGTCGATGGTTAATGGCAAGGAAAGAACATCGCTTTCGCCGGGTTGGGTCCGGCCAACCTCTTCTCCGTCGATCAACACGCGCACACCCGCCGGTTCGGTCGTCAATACAATGCTGCCGCTGTCACGTTCCATCCGGAATTCGTGGGTGGTGAGGTCATCATTGAGGACCGTCAGGGTGGCCGTTTCGGTTGCGTAACCGCGCAACTCGGCGCGTACCTCATAGTCGCCGGGCGCTAACCCGTCAAGTTGCAAGGGAGTTTCCCCGCGTCGCTCGTGATTGACGTAAATACGCGCGCCTTCCGGAATGGATGTCACATTGATTGATCCGGGTAACGGGTCAAGGATTGCATGAATATCCTTTTCGTCACCGGCCGCGAGCTGGATGGTCTGCTGGAATGTGCGGTGGCCGTCCAGTTTGAGTTCGATGATCCGTTCCCCGCTGGGAACCCGGTCGATCGTGTGCGGTGTGGTGTCGCGCGGAATGCCGTCGATAAATACACGTGCGCCACTCGGCGAAGAATCGAATTGCAGGCGTGCCGCATCAGGCCGTAAATCAAACTCGACTTTTTTGGGAGTCCGGTCGGTGACGTCAAACTCGACTTCCATCGGCAGATATCCGGGGTTGGTAGCTCTGGCGCGATGGCTGCCGATCCGGAGATTGGTCAGTAAGACAGGGGTCTGACCGCGATGCGCACCGTTAACGGTAATATCCGCGCCCGGCGGGGTCGAATGAATCAGGATCAGACCGGTGACGGGTGTCAGCTTCAAATCCAACGCTATCCGTTGTCCCGGTTCGAGGGTTACCGTGGTGCGTTTTTCATGGTATCCCGGCAATTGTGCCGAAATCAGATGACGCCCGGGCGCAAGATCCGTCAGAGTTAACGGGGCGTTATCCTGGAGCCGGCCGTTGCGGTAAATACGTGCCTCCGGGGGATCGGTGGCGATACGCAATTGCGTGGTTTCCGTGTTTGCCGTCACGCAAAGCGCCGCGACCCACTGGATTGCCAGCAGAAAGACAATGCGGACGGCAATGGTTATGCCGGTTGGTTTTATGGACCGATAGGGTCGCGTCGAAACGCCGCGCGACAGCAAGGCGGGATATTGAAACGGAACTGAAAAAACAGATTGTTGCGACATGATTAAAGTCCCCGTTCAAGCCGTCGTTCAACGTCCAGCAACCGGGTTACCGTCCGTTCATGGCGTCTGTCAGAACGATCCGGCATGGTGTTAAGGATTGTGCGCAGATGAATGGCCGCTTCGTTCCAGTCGCGTCCTTTAATGGCGCGTTCGGCCAAAAACTCGAGGTTTTTCAAGCGATCCTCAAGATCACGCTCGGTTTGTTGGCGGCGTGCCACGGCATCCCTGTAGAAATCGGGCTTGGGTTCGATCGTTTCCAAATACCATTCCACCTCGCGGAATGAACGGATGGCGCGATACAGGTTTTCATGGCGCAAGGCGCGTTCATCATATAATGAGCGCCCAAGCAAATAGGCATCATGCGCTTTTTCCTGCAGTTTTTCCGGAGCCAAGGCCAGGGCGGCAGTGCCCAGCTCGTTCTGGGCCAGGACTTCCAACCGTTCGCTTACCTGATTGAAAATATCGGGTGCGACCCGGTTCAGAACAACGCAACGATGCGTTCGCGTGCCGAGAGTCACCCGGATTTCGCTGCGTTCGTGGATATCCGGAGCAATTCCCTGATATTCCGGCGCCAAATCAAAAAAACCTGAACTATCGATTACCAGCATCAGTTCACGAACCAGCGAATCGTCAAGAGTCGCCGATTTACGCACTTGGCGATGATTTTCGATATCGTCGATCTCGAGAATCAGGCGGTTGTCATTCAGGGTCATGAAATAACGGAAAATGTTGTTTGGGTTGGCTTCGATTTTTTCATAATAAATATCAATATTCACCGGTGCCGGCGCCGGTGGATCCGGGGGCGGAAGTTCGTGACGCGGTAAATCGCGCCAAATCAGGACGCTTAGACCGGCCAGCGCCGCAAGCGCCAGTATGGCGACGGTTCCCAGAATGAGCGTCCAGCGTTTCGAACGGGGATCTTTGCGGCGTATCCCTTTGTATCCGGTGTTGGCTTGCCTGGCTAACCCCAAATCAATCAATGGTTCCGCGGCGCCGGTTCCATCGTTGACAACCCGTAATATCGTCTCGCCGACGGCGAGACGATCGTTCTCATGAAGTCGGGCTTCCTGTACCGGTTTGTCGTTGACGCACGTATCGTTGGAACTTCCCAAGTCGGCGACAAATAATCCTTTTCCCGGTATCGGATAAACACGGCAATGAAAACGCGACATGGCCGGATCGCGCAAGACCAGATCGTTGCGCGACGAACGACCGATGCGCAGACCTTGCTCCGGGACCGTGACGGTTTTACCCGTATCTGGACCTTTTTCCACAACCATGGTTGCCTGTTCGATCATTGGATATCCTCACTGATCGGCTGTTTCGCTGATATAGCGAGCATTATAGCCTGCCTCCATCATGAAGACAACTGTTAAATTGGCTTTGTTAAATTGGCTTTGAAGTCTTGATATCAACTTGCCGTCGTGTTATGATTCCAGATCACATGGCTCGCTTGTTTGCCGAATCCCGGGCGCCGTCAGGGTGGGACAAATGTGACCTTGTGAAAGTTTGAACCTCTATGGGGACCGATACCGTTGCGTGCTGACAATCAACAATCCGTTCGGCTGGGGCGGCGGTTACCGTCTTGGGTTCGGG
>PXCX01000142.1 GCA_003565195.1 PVC group bacterium
GACCGTTTTGTCATCAAACAAGATGAAGCCAAGCGCGCTTTGGCGGTCGCCATTTGCGATCACTACAACCACGTTCGGCGCTGCACCCAGGATTCCCTGTTTGAGGAACGTGATTATGTTAAGCAAAACATTGTCCTGTTGGGGCCGACAGGTGTCGGTAAAACTTATTTGATGCGCTGTTTGGCGCGTCTGATCGGCGTCCCTTTTGTAAAGGCCGACGCCACTAAATTTTCAGAAACCGGTTACGTCGGTTACGATGTGGAAGATCTGGTGCGTGATCTGGTGAAAAACTCCAACGGCAATACGGATTTGGCGGAATACGGCATAATTTTCATCGATGAAATCGATAAAATCGCGGGCTCTACCCGCGAAGGCGGTTCGCAACGCGATGTATCGGGCCGCGGGGTGCAGATCAATCTCTTGAAACTTATGGAAGAAACCGAAGTTAATCCATTGAGCCAAACGGATATGCTTGGCCAAATGCAAGCCATGTTCGACATGCAGCGTGGCGGCGGCGGATCGCGTCGTCGCAGCATCAATACACGCCACATTCTGTTTATTGTCAGCGGAGCTTTTGACCGGATCCCCGATCTGGTACGCCGGCGGATCAGTAAGGCGCGTATCGGATTCGGATCGGATGCGCCGGTCGAGGGCGATGCTGAAGACAGTCTCCTTTTAAAGAAGGTCACCACCGCCGATTTTATAAGTTTCGGGTTCGAACCCGAATTCATCGGGCGGTTACCGGTTCGGATCGCGTGCGAATCGTTGACGGCGGACGATCTCGAGGCAATTCTGCTTCAGGCCGAAGGGAGTATCCTGCACCAGTATCGCGATGACTTTGGCGGCTACGGGATTGATCTGCGTGTCACGCCGGAGGCGATCAGGGAAATTGCGTTGCGCGCCAAGGACGAAAAAACGGGAGCTCGCGGATTGATGACGGTGATGGAAAAGATTTTGCGCAATTTCAAATTTGAGTTGCCTTCGACAACCATCGAAACCTTTGAACTCACGACCGATGTGATTGCCGACCCCGACTCCTGCTTGGTCGAGATGCTTGCCCAAAACGAATCGGGCCGGCGGCAACGGTTGGAGAGCGAACTGGCCGACTTTCGCAAAGCGTTCAAAAAGGATACCGGGTTCACTCTGACGATTGAAAAGACCGCGGCCGAGTGGTTGATCACGGAGTGCCTGCGACGGGACAGGACCATGCGATCGTTTTGCGAACAACAATTTCGGAACTGTCATCACGGTTTCAAATTGATTGCACGCAACAGCGGGCGCACCCGATTTGAATTAACCCGCGATTTCGTTAAGCAACCGGAAAAGGAAATGTCGGCCTGGATTCAGGCCAGTTTCGCAACCGCCGCAAACCAAGAGTCGGAACTGACTGAAACACCATCCCAATTGCCGGACGACACACCGGATAAATCATGAGCATCGCGAAAACATTTCTTTGAGACATTCAACTTGGTAGTATTCCAGGACCGTTGATCGTATGCGTGCTTTAATTCAAAGAGTCAAACGTGCTCGAGTCATGGTATCAGGCAGCGTCACCGGTGTCATTGAAACCGGATTCCTCATATTTCTGGGGGTCCCTCGTAACGACCGCGAAAACGTCGCGCAGAAGCTGGCCGAAAAAACGGCATCTTTGCGTATCATGGATGATGCCGCCGGCAAAATGAACCGTTCGCTACTGGATACGGGCCAAGACGTGCTGGTTGTATCGCAATTCACCCTGTATGCCGATACGCATAAAGGCAACCGTCCCAGCTTTGTCGATGCCGCACCCGGCGAACTGGCGCGTCTACATTACGGTCACTACGTCGAGCGACTGCAAGCCATCCTGGGACGCGACCGGGTTGCCACCGGTGTGTTTGCGGCCAAGATGCAGGTGGAACTTATTAATGATGGACCGGTGACGATTTTACTGGATATCGTGCCGGATGATTAGGTTGCCTACTACCCACAATCGAAAACCAACCAAAGGAATATCCATGCCACAAAAAACTGATGATCGCCCCAATATTATCGTTATGCTGATGGACAACCTGGGGTACGGCGACTTGGGGTGTTACGGTTCGCACCGGCACCGCACGCCAAACCTTGATCGTATGGCCCGCGAAGGCATGCGTTTTACCAGTTTTTACAGTACGTCGGGCGTCTGCACTCCATCGCGCGCCAGTTTGATGACTGGCTGTTATCCGCGGCGGGTTAATTTGCATTGCAGCGGCGAAAAGCGGTGCGTATTGTTTCCCGGTGATGCCAAGGGACTGCATACCGCCGAGATCACCATTGCTGATATACTGCGCGACCAAGGCTACGCCACCGCCTGTGTCGGGAAATGGCATCTGGGCGATCAACCGCCATTTTTACCCACCCGGCATGGGTTTGACGAATTTTTCGGTGCACCCTACAGCGAGGATATGGTGCCGGACGCGGGACGCGGCAAAGATTGGCCGCCGTTACCGCTGATGCGCAACGAAACCGTCATCGAAGCGCCGCCCGATCGCGACCTGCTGACCCGCCGCTATACCGATGCCGCCATCGACTTTATCCGTCGCCAGGCCACTCAACCCTTTTTCCTGTACCTGCCCCAGGCCATGCCGGGCAGCAGCGAGGAACCTTTCGTCAGCCCGCCGTTCCGGGGCAGATCCGCTAATGGGATTTACGGCGACTGCGTCGAGGAATTGGATGCATCCGCCGGTGAAATACTTGAGACACTCACGCAAATGGGTCTCGACGATCGCACGCTGGTTATTTGGACCTCGGACAACGGCGCGGTCCGGCATGAACCGATGCAGGGCAGTAACGCACCCTTGCGCGGTTGGGGCTACGACACCTCAGAAGGCGGTCAGCGCATGCCCATGATCGCGCGCTGGCCCGGTCGGATCCCGGGCGGAATCGTGCGCGACGAAGTCGCCACCATGATGGATCTGCTGCCGACCGCCGCCGGTTTGGCAGGGGGCACCGCGCCCACCGATCGCATCATCGATGGTCACGATCTTTCGCCCGCATTGTTTTCAGATCAACCCGTTGAGTCGCATTATGACAATTGCGGTTTTTTCTATTATCACATCCACCAGCTCCAAGCGGTTCGCTGCGGTCCCTGGAAACTTTACCTGCCACTGGAACGGAAATTGACGGGACTTTCCGGCGACCTTTCAAAAGGTGTACCCGCCGAGGCCCGACTGTTCAATCTGAACCAAGATTTGCATGAAGACCGCGATCTGGCCGAACGGCATCCGGAAATCGTGGCGCGCCTGACAAAACTGACCGATACGGCTCGCCGTGATCTGGGCGACGAAGACTGTCCCGGCAGCGCTCAGCGTCCCGCCGGATGGGTTGACCAGCCCACTCCGCGTCTCTTGGAAACAAAACAGAAATGAAGTCTCGCATACCCATCGGCTGGACGGGATCGGCAAGGTTGATCAACTCGCGCCGTACCTTGCACAACTGGACATCACAAACGACGATATTCTGCCGATGCTGCGCAGCGTTAAGGACGCTTCCATCCAATGACCACACGGAACTATGATGCCATCGTCATCGGCAGCGGCGGCGGACTGAAAATCGCGCTGCCGGCGGCCCAACAAGGCTATCGCGTGGCACTTGTCGAGCCGGACGCTTTTGGCGGCACCTGTCTCAATCGCGGGTGTATTCCATCGAAAATGCTGATTTACCCGACAGAATTCGCGGACCGTATCCGCGATACCGGCAAACTAGACCTGCGTGTCGCTCAAGCGCCGCGCGTAGATTTCGCGGGTTTAATCAATCGTATTTGCGAAACCATTGATGCCATGTCGGAAAGCATTCGACTTCGTTGTGAGTCCACCGACAACCTCGATGTCTATCCGGAATACGCACAATTCAGCGGACCGCGAACCCTGCGCGTCGGTAATGCGGAATTGACCGGCGACCGGATTTTTATCGCCACCGGTTCGCGCCCGGCCATTCCGGATATTCCCGGACTGGCCGATACGCCCTATATAACCAGTCAACAGGCGTTGCGTCAAACGGTGTTGCCCCGCAACCCGATCATTCTGGGCGGCGGTTATATCGCCGTCGAGCTGGGAAACGCCTGGCGCGCGGCAGGCAGCCAGCCCACGTTCCTCGTGCGCAGTCGGTTGTTACGACGCGAAGACCGCGAAATCGCAGACCTTTTCAGTACGCTTTTCAAGCGACGGAACAAGGTCATTCAAGGCTTTCTGCCGAAGAATGTCCGCCATGATAACGGGATCTTCACCATTACCGGACAGACAGCGGACGGCGAATCGCAAAGCGTCTGCGGCGACGCCTTGCTGGTCGCCACCGGAGTGACTCCTTGTACGGAACGCCTGACGCTCGCCAACGCTGGGATCGAACTGGCCGACGGCGGCGGCATCAAAGTCGACGACTGTTTACGCACCACGGCGGAAGGCGTTTATGCGCTGGGCGATGTCATCTGCCGCCATCTGTTCCGTCACACCGTCAATCGCGAAGGCGAATACCTTCTGAAAACGGCGTTTGCCTCGACACCGCCGATGCCACTCGATTACGGTCCGGTTCCTCATGCCGTGTTCGGCGATCCTGAGGTGGCGGGCGTCGGTATGACCGAGGAAATGGTCCGTGAAAAAGGGTTGTCTTACGTCGTTGGACGCGCTGACTACGCCGACAGCAACCAGGGCCTGGCCCGCCAACTCGATGGCGGCCGCTGCAAAATTATCATTAACCGCGTTTCGCGCCGTCTTCTCGGCGCCCACCTCATCGGCGACGAAGCTTCCGACATGATTCATCTCTTGATCCTGCTGATGAAAACAGGCGGCACGCTTGATGATTTGCTTGATATGATCTTTATCCATCCGGCCCTTCCAGAAATCGTCCGCGATGCCGCCCGTCAAGCCATGAATAAACTATATGAATAAGATTTTTCTGGGAGCAGAGGGTTCAGAGGGGGTCAAGATTAGCGGCAAATTACTGTTATAACGGGACTTAAGGATGGAGCGGGAGACGGGAGTCGAACCCGCGACGTCCAGCTTGGGAAGCTGGTTATTGCCTGTTCGTGCCATCCCGAAACACGGCTTTTCCATGCTGTGAATACGTATTTTGATCAATAGACACAGGGTATTTACTGTTTTTCATGTTTTCAACTCGATGACGCCATGTGTTTGAAACAAGCTGAAACAGTACGCAAAGCTACACACACAATTACATACACATTTCCAGATTACCCGAAAACCCCGGTATTCCTGCAACCGCCAAGACATACCGTCATTGGTTAATTCTCCAGATGATCGTACCCGCATATTCCCCTACTCCATTCAAAGGCTTTTACGATCCCGCCACGGAATAAAAAAGCTTATCCCAAAAAATTATTGCTGTCAATCGTACCCCGACGCCTTGGCACCGGGACCCCAACCCCAGGCATACGACACAGGCGAACATTCGTTCACCACATCCGGCAGACGGCATGATTCAGTCCCGGGATTCGATTAACCGTTGCATTCCTGACAGGGAATGACTGATCCCTGCCCTTTTATCGGATCCCCCCATCCCCCACCCCAACGGCAAAACCCAACCGCCCGCCAATACCCTGCAAGAGGTCCGGCAAATCGCCCAAACCATGACCGCCCAGACCTGGGAACAGGACCGTGACCGGATTCTGGCGATGCTGGAGGATCGGGATGACGAGGATCGGGACAGAGAATAATACATTCATGACCTGCCAGTCTGCTTTGACCTATACGGCCCCACCAGTCAAACCCGTTCAAGTCCCCGGGACCTTTGTATTCTCGATAC
>PXCX01000178.1 GCA_003565195.1 PVC group bacterium
ATGCATTGACGCAGCTCGATCGTGAGAGGGACCGGCGTATGCCGCAGGATGATTCAGCGTTCGCACCATCCGATAACGGGCCGCGTTCACCCTACGAGTCAAGTTCGCCCCGGCAGATGAATCGGGCCAACGCCGCTATTCATCGCGGCGACCTGGATGAAGCCTATATTCACTTGCAAACCGCCATCCGTAATGACGAGAACGATGCCCACGCGCTGTGGGTGATGGGCGAATTTACGGAAGAACATTTGCGGGTCCCGGAACGAGCAGCGCGGGTTTGGCGCGATTTTATCAATCGTTTTCCAGAGGATCCGCGCGTGGCTGAAGCGCGTCAACGTTTGCGCTACCTGACGGCGACCGATGCCCCCGATACACTGCGTTTCCCAAGCCAGGACGATACCGGAACCCTGCGTTTGGAATTCAACCGCGAGCCGCGGCGCAATCCGGAGGGCGCACGCCGGGAATTTCAACGCGGAATTCAGTATCAGGCGACCGGCGATTGGGAACGCGCGATTTTCCATTTTAGGCGTGCCATCGAAAAGGACGATTCGTTGATCAATGCCTTTATCCAGTTGGCGCGAGCCTACGAACATAGCGCGGAATTGCAACTGGCCGCCGATGCCTGTCGGTATGCTTTGATGTTGCGTCCCAATCTGACGGCGACCCGCTTGCAGTTCGCCCGGATTCTGCTTCGCAAAGGCTTTCGGCCCCAGGCTATAGCTCAATTGGAAACCGTGTTGCGTCAGGATCCGGATCAGGCCGAAGCGCACCTGTTAACCGGGATGTTGTTGCGAACCGATCCTGAACAGCGTGAACAGGCGCGTTACCATCTGGAACGCTATCTGGCGTTGAGACCGGATGGCGAGCATGCCGATCGGATACGCAACGGGTTGAATCGGGGAGGGGATTGACGTGGAATGGCAAGCCACTGTCGCGGCGCCTGATTATAACCTGATTGATATCGTCGCGCTGGGAATTGTGCTTGTCTGTGCCCTGATCGGTTGGCGACGAGGATTATCCGGCGAATTATCGAGGTTTGCAACCATTCTGCTGGCACTGGTGCTGGCCTTGCGCGTACGCGAACCGCTGGGTCATATGATCGGCGGCTTCACGCGGCTGGAAACCCCGGCGGATATCGCGTTGGCGTTTACCCTGGTTGTGATAGTTGCCTTGATAGGATTGTCGATCCTGCGCCGCTTGCTGGAACGGATCATGCAGATCACATTCACGCCCGGCCTCGAAAAAACCGGCGGCCTGGCGGCCGGCTTGCTGCGCGGCCTGCTGGGTGTCGCCACGGTGTTTGTCCTTATGAACCTTTGGCCGCATGACTATCTCAATCGCACGTTCGGTGAATCCTCGCTGGGGGGACGTACCATCCAGCGCCTGATGCCCAGAATACGCGAAGGACTGGAACAACATAACGACAAATGGATTACGGCGCCGGATGCCGAAGATGAGATTGACGACGAAAGTAACCAACAACCTTCAACCGTTGAACCGTGAAACCGCTGAACCGCTGAATCATGGCACGTATGGTACCCAAAATTACCGTCGAGGAAATCCGGTCGCGCTCTGATATCGTGGACGTAATCGGGCGTTATCTGCACCTGGAGCGCGCCGGCGCCAATTTCCGGGCGCGTTGCCCGTTTCATAAAGAAAAAACGCCGTCGTTTAATGTCAGCCCAGCACGGCAGGGATTTCATTGCTTCGGGTGCGGCAAAGGCGGCGATGTTTTCCGGTTTCTGATGGAATACGAAAACGTGGATTTTCCCACCGCTCTCCGTATGCTGGCCGATTGGGCCGGGATTGCATTGCCGACGGATAAACCGACAGACGCGGAGCGAACCGGGCCGCGTAAAGATGTACTGTTCCGGTTGCACGACGAACTAGCGCGCTGGTATCACCAAAACTTAACGCGCCGGCCCGAGTCGCAGGCCGCCCGCGATTATTTGGCCGGCCGCGATCTCCATGCCGATACCGCCGCCGAGTTCATGATCGGTTACGCGGATCAGGGCTGGGATACGGTCTTGCAATGGGGCGCCCAACGGAAGTTTTCTCTTGACGTAATGGTCGCTGCCGGCGTGGTGGTGTGCCACGATAAAAACAAGCGCGTTTATGACCGGTTCCGCGACCGGATTATGTTCCCGATACGCGATGAACAGCAACGCGTTATTGGATTCAGCGGGCGTGCCTTGCATGAAACCGAAAAAAACGCCAAGTATGTGAATAGTCCGGAAACGATTTTGTTTCAAAAAAAACGGGTGCTTTTCGGTCTGGATCGGGCGCGACGCGCGATAGTCGAGGAGCGCGAAGCGTTGATTTGCGAAGGCCAACTCGATGTCATCCGATGTCAGCTTGCCGGTTTCAAGACCGCCGTGGCCGCCCAGGGTACGGCGGTCAGCGAGGAACACGCATTGAAGCTGGCGCGCTTCGCCGATGGCGTGCTGCTGGTGTTCGATGCCGATGAGGCTGGCCAGACGGCGGCATATAAAACGGCGATTACATGCTTGCAAAGCGGGTTGGCGGTGCGGATTGTGACCCTGCCCGCCGGCGAGGATCCAGATTCGATTATCCGCAAAAAAGGACCGGAAACGTTCCGCAACCTGTTGACAAAGGCTGAAGATGCGCTTGATTTTCGTCTGAACTACCTGCTGCAGCGTGAAAATCCGGCCACTGAAATTGGGATGCGCGCCATAACACGGGGGCTTGCCGATCTGATCAACGCCGCCCGTGATCCTTTGCAGCGTGAGCGGATGGTGCAGCATGCGGCGCAGCGCCTGGTGATCGATCCCGCGGTTTTGCATCGCGTGTTCCGACCGCCGGACTCACGGTATTCGCGCGCAACCGGGAATGCCGAAAACCCTGAATCAGATGGTGAAACAGTCCAGCGGCCGGCCGAGGAGTGGGCGCTTGTCGCGCATTTGGCGGCGGCTCCCGAATTGAGCGACTTGGTGCGAAACCATTTGCCGCCGCAACGCTTGCGCGATCCCGGCTGCCGCCACGCCTTGGAAATCCTGTTGGCCGCCGCCCAATGCGGTGAATCGGATATCCTGGGATACTGCGCGCAATATGATTCCGATTCCGGAGAAGTACAAAAACTGCTGGCCGCTGCCATGATGGCACCCTCGAAATTGGTTGGCCGCGAGTTCGGTCACGAGGATGCCGTCAAAGATCTGATTCTTAAAATCTGGCGCGAAAATTTACGCCGCCGTTTAAGCGCCTTAATGCGTGGCGGACGCAAAGATCATGACGGACGGTTCCGCATGGAATGCGTGCAACTGCGTACCGATATCAAGCGTCTCGACCGTTGGGAATCCGGGATTGCGATTATCGATATGCTGGTTAACGAGTGATTAGCTCCGCTATGTTTGGCTATTCGTCCGCCTGAATCGCATCGAACATCGCTTGATCCGCCGTGAACGCTTCGGCTTCCTCGCCGATCCGGATAATGGCGACCTTCTCGATGGTGTCGCCCTGACGGATTGCGTCGACGACATCCTGTCCTTCAATCACCTGCCCAAAAACGGTATGTTTGCCATCCAGCCATGGGGTGGCTTTGTGCGTGATATAAAACTGGCTGCCGTTGGTGTGCGGGCCGGCATTGGCCATCGCCAGAACCCCCGCATTATCGTGGCGCAACGTCGCCACGATTTCGTTCCGGAATTGATAACCCGGATCGCCGGTGCCGTTCCCGCGCGGACAACCGCCCTGAATCATGAAATCGGGGATCACACGATGAAAAGTCAGTCCGTCGTAGTAAGGTTTGCCGGACCGGACCCGCGTATCAAGACGGCCTTCAGCCAGACCAGCGAAATTGCAAACCGTGAGCGGTGTCTTCTCAAACTCAAGTCGGCATGTGATCACGCCCCGGGTTGTCTCGATACGAGCATACATCCCCTCCGGCAGTTCGTTTACTTGTGGTTTCATCGCTTCCTTTTCGTGGTCGGCTGGTGCTGTTTTCTGATCGGCGACAGCGTTAACCATCGCTTCTTTTGCCTCGTTTTCGGACGTTTTTCGAACCGGATCATCGGCGTGCAAAAGACCGACTGAAAACACCAATGTCCATAAGACCGGGGCCAATATTTTCGTTTTGCATCGCATAATACGTTCCGCTTTCTTTGCTGCTGTAAAACAACAATAATATCAGGTTGTTGACAATTTTCAAGTCCAATCGGCAGTCCGGTCCGCGTAGCGTAAGGCCAATCCGCGACCGGGATATAAGGCGTCGAGATGATGACGTAGAAAACCGCCGATTAGTTTCTCCAGCGGTCCGACTTGCGCGAGTCTTGCCACGGCGCGGCCCGCGCGGGATGGCTCCAATGTGTTCTGCCAGTGCAAAAGCAGTGCCAGGACGCCGGGTTGAACCGGCAGCCCGTCCGGGATGGGCCGCGATCGGCAGGCAACGCAGACCAGTCCGCCGGCGCTTGCTGAAAACAGGGGCTGTCCGGCGGTTGCCTTAATTGTATTGCCGCAACGAGTGCAGTTGCTCAGATTGGGGGTCAACCCCATTTCGGATAAAACACGTAATTCGAACCAGAAAATCAGTGAGCGCCGGTTGATGCCGTTTGCCAAGCCGTCAAGCAGGGCGTCCAGAAGCCGGAATAATGAGGGATGCGGTGCGAGCCCGGGACAGGTTCGCAGAATTAGCAGGGTTGCATAGGATGCGCACAACATGGCGCGCCAATCATTGCGTAAATAAATACGCGTTTTCATGGGAGTGCATTCCTTGAGTATCGCCAGCCGCCGCCGGTCGCGGCCGGGATAATATAGAATCTCACAAGTATAGAATAAATCCGCCTGCCCCAAAAAAATACTGCGTCGTCGTTGCGCGCCTTTGGCCAGAGTTGCCATCCGGCCATGCCGCGCGCTGAACCAGGTTAGCACGCTGGATGTATCCGAAAACGGGGTGACGCGCAGGGTAATGGCCAGATCGCGCTCAATGTTCATTGTGCGAGCCGGTCTCGTTACCGTGTTCCATACGCAACCATTCGTCGATACGGTCAAGCAGTGTGGTGCGCGTGCCGTCATCGTGACGCACCACGGCGCCGGCCGACATCAGGAAGGTGAGCGCGTCGGGGATCGGCATGTCGATCGGATGGAGCTCGGAGCGTGGTGCAAAAATCAAAACTCCCGAGGTGGGGTTTGGGGTGGTCGGAACAAAGAGCGATACCCAGGTTTCGTCCGGCTCGCTGCCAGTGGCCGTACGCGCCATGCCGGGCGGCAAAACCGCCGTGACGAAACCGATCGAGTAAATGCCGCGACGCGGATATTCAAGCAACACCACTTCCTTGAACAGAGTTTTGCGCTGACTGAACAGCGCCTCAAGAATCCGGCTGGCAGGCATGTAGATGTCTTTGATGACCGGAATCCGGACAAGTAACCAGTCGCTTAGACGGTATAAACGGCGCCCGAGCAGGTTGCGTCCCAGAATCCCCGCCAAATAAAGCAGGAACAAGGTTACCAGTAGCACCACCATCCTTTGCAGGTATGCCGGTTGGATGCGTTCCAGCAACGGAATCAGTAAGTTCGGCCACCAGCCGGTGGCCAGCCGGAAAAGGAAGTTGAATACCACAATAGTCGCCGCAATCGGGGTCACCAATAGCAGTCCGACCAGGATATTGACCCGAATTGAACGTATTAAAGAGGTTCCGTGTTTCATGGTTTTATGAGGTCCTCCGTCAGCAATCCGCACCCGGCCGCCTCACGCAGCCAGCGCA
>PXCX01000245.1 GCA_003565195.1 PVC group bacterium
GAATGGAAGCAACTGGTCGCCGAACTGCTGGACACCGGCGCGGACTCGATTGAACAGTCCCAACAACGCCGTAGTGTCCTCAACCAGTTTGGCGACGATTTCAGTGATGAGACGTTGGCCCGCCTTCGGGAGATCAAGAACCGCGAAAAACGGTTGGCCGATTATATCCGGGATATTGTGCAGGACATGTCCGTACTGGGCGATCTTGATTTACCGGAGGCCACACAGGTTGCCAATCGCCAGGAACTCGTGGAACTCGGCGAACAACTTACCGATGTCGCGTCGGAAAAGGCCGGCCAACCGATAACACAGATTACCGACAGCCTGGATACGGCGGAACTTGAGTTGCACGAAGAACTCCAAAAACAAAGCGAGGTAGCCTTCGGGGATACATCACGCATCCAGGATGTACAGGAAATGGGCGAGGAAATGAAGGTCCCCTTACCAATGGCGGAATTGCCCCAGGTTCTAAGCGATCTGGTTGGCGAAATGGAGGAAGGTCTACTGGAATTCGAGGATGAATTCCAAACCATCGGCAGCATGCTGAAATCCCTGGATGCCGACGGCCCGATCGGACCCGGACGCATGTCAAGCACATCCGCCGAAGGCAAAACCGGCGACGAACCGCCGGATGCCGCCAGGGAATTGGAAGGCCGTTCCGGTTTCGGACGTACCGGCCGCGCCAGCGGTGAAGGTGTAACCGATGTGGCGGAAGATTTGCCGCAGGACAGCGCCGCGGCCCCGCCCCGCGATACGGGGACAGCGCTCGAAGCCGGTATGGTTGAGGACCGCAGCACGCAGGCCACGGCCGAATCGACCGGACTGGGCAAGGAAACCGATGATACAGAACAGTTCGGCATGGGCGGATCGCAATTGCCGCCGGGTATCCTGGATCGTCTGCGGCAAACAGCCGAGCATCAGCAAGACCTCCGGGAAACGATCGGTCAGATGATCCTGGAATTGCGGCGCCACAATCTTCCGTCGGTAAAGCTGGGCCGGGCGGCAAGAACCATGGATACGGTCGCGGAATCGGCGCGGACAGGCAACCTTCAGGATTTTTTGCACGCCTATAGCGACAGTCTGGACCATCTCTACGATGCCGAAAAAGAAATCGGACACCATGTCGGTGTCCGTTACTTTCTGGAAGGCGGCAACACCGGCGGCAGCAATGCCCGTTCCTCGACACAAACCGATTTACCCGAAGCATACCGGGATATAGTCTCGGAATATTTCAAAGCACTGGCACTTGATGATGATCTGTAAACATCACAATTTTCCCCATCGGTTGCGACTTTTGCTCCTGCTGTTGACCATGAGCATGGCCATTCAGGGTCGCGGCGAAGATATGGTCTGGCGTTTGAATGGGGCAACCGACTATTTCGATACGGACCTTACCGCAACGCATCTGGGTATTCAGGGAAACCGGCCGAAAACCATTGAAATTACGCTGATGATGAATGCTTTCCAGCATCATGAAGGAATCTTCTCGATAGGTGAAACGGAAGCTAACCGCCGCGATTTCTCGCTGCGTGTCAATGCCGGCCGGGTCAACCATTTCCGGGGCCAATTCTGGGGCGACGACATCGATTTTGGGTACGATGCCCTGAACACCTGGGTTCATTTCTCGGTGGTCCATGACGGCCGTTCGCAAACCATCTATGCTGACGGCAATGAGGTCGGTCGTCAGGATGGCGCCCTCATAACGGCCGCCGAGGGTACTTTGAAAATCGGTTTCTGGCATGCCGAGGATACCGGTTTGCTCAAGGCATGGGTAAGCGAACTGCGGGTCTGGAACAGGGCGCTGACTCCCTCGGAAATCCGGGAACGCAGTCATCGGCGTCTGACGGGACGGGAACCCGGTCTTGTCGGTTACTGGAGACCGGAAGACGAACCCGATCCGAGCTTCGTCAACCGGGTCGACGGCAGGCCGGGCCGTATCCATGGGAATCCGGGGCGTGTTTCTGCTCCGTTTCGATATGATATCAGGCAGCGAAACATCGATATCGCCCGCCACGACGCATTGACACTGGGTCCTGTACAACTACGTCATCCCGTCGGCGATGTACGCTATCAATGGTACAAGGACGATCAGCCTATCGCGGGGGCAACCGAGCATGTTCTGGAATTAACTGCGCTCACCGCCCGGCATGCCGGCGTCTATCACGTAGAGGTGGATGACGATCGACCGGACACGTCTTTCCCGTCATCCCGGGTGCGGCTTTTCGATCCGGCCTGGCCCGACGGACCCTTCAAGAAACCAGTCGTGCGCTATGAGATCCGGCTGCCGCCGGACGGGGATAAACCGATACCGTCGTATGCCGCCGTCAACGTCTGGCCGGGAGGGTTTGACGCCGACACCTTGCAACCGGCTGTCGTACGAACCGATGGACGCCGCTGCGCCGCCGATATTATCTGGGGACGTTGCGACGAACCAATCAGGATTGTGTTCGATCCGGTTGCTTACGATCCGCCCGAAAACAAGGCGGATACTCGCCGTTTCCACCTTTTTTTGGGGCGCCGCGATGAAGCCATCGATCCCGTCCCATGGAATCGACGTTACAGTTTCATTCTCGAAACGAAAAACTTTGACGATCCAACCTTGCAAACCTTCGACCACGAATCCTGCGATGCGTTTGTGGCACAATGGAACGATAGCCCCGAGTTGGCCGGCCGTAGTCTGGTTCAACGGGTGCAACACGGTTTCCCGCAACACCGGGGCTATGGTCCGACCCCACTGGAATACCAGGCGTCAATGGGTGCGCCGCTCTCGCTGCATCGGTACCGCGGATATTTCACGGTTGAAGAAGCGGATCACACGCGAATCGCCCCATTCGAAGAGGAACGCCAGGCGCTGCTGGCGGAGATCAAATCGCTCCAGCACGATCTGGCCGAACATAACCGGCAACTTACGACAGCCCTTGCGGCTTTGGAAAAAGCGCAGGAAACCGGCGATCGGGAAACCGTTCGTAACCGGCGTACGGCTGCCACCGAATGGCAAACCCGGTATGACCGTCTCGACAAACAAACCATTCCCGCGAAGCAACAGCGTCTGGAATATGTGAAGGCTGCAATATCCGAAATCCGCAACAATACATACACCTTTCTTACGGGCTCGCAAGGGGCATCGTGGGTCCTGATCGACGGACAGATCGTCACGGCATGGCCGGCAACCGAGACGCTGCCGCAACGGCGCGGAAAATATTACGGCTACCGGGAGGGCGCCATCAATCTAGAACCGGGTATTTACCGGATTGAATATCTCTATGCCGCGACCGGCGCGGATTACGTGGCATTCCTGCTGTGGCGTTGTCCGGCCCAGCAAGCGCCGACCGTCATGGAGCCGATCGAATTCACCTACATTGGCGAAGCCATGGTGGAGGATTCGTTAATGGCGAATGGAGCACGCCCGGTCGCCTGGCACATCCAGGGCGACAGCCGCCTGCCCGGCGTCCCCGACATGCTGCTGACGACGTTCCATCTGCCCGGAACGGATATCCCCAAATCCGGTAGCGACGAATGGGTGTATCGCTGGCAATTCGGTGACGGCGGCGTTGGCGAAGGCGCCCGTGTTGAACATTTGTATCTCCAATCCGGCCGTTATGAGGTAACCGTCAAGGCGTATAGCGATCATGATGAGCAAGAGCCTCAATGGCAGATAAGTCAGCCCGTTCATGTCCATGTTCCTTTCGACCTGCAGCACTATATCGAATCGGATGCGATGCACGCACATATGATCGAGAAGGATTTCGAGGGCTACCCGGTCAACCATGTCCTGACTGCCTTGCGCGCGGTCGAACAATTGGATCCCGAGCGGATCAGTTATCCGGATTGGCGTGGCCGTGTCATTCATGCCTTGAGCGCGCGATCGGATGCGTTGGCGGCCATATCGCCCGATTGGACGGTGCGCGCCGGCGATATCGCCATGTGCCCGACCGTTGCGCATTACCGTGGCGCTCTGGCTTTCTATCGCGCAGCCGGCGCATCGCTACCGGTCGGCGAAACAGCTTGGCGGCAGACACGCATCAAGGAGGCCCGCGCGCTTGTGCTGGCTTTCGGGCAGGGCGATGAAGCCCTCGACATCCTGCAATCGATTGAAAAACCGGATACCCCGTTGAGTATTAACCGAACAGACGTGAAACCCCGCGCACCGCGCGACGGCGACGGTGGAACAAGCCGGGAATGGAATATTGCCTGGGTTGAAGCCTTAATGGCCGCCGGGGATGGACCCGCCACGGAGGCTTTTGTCGACGCCTGGCGCTCAATGCTGGGCGATATACCGTCAGAACAGGTGATCCGGCAAAGCGCGCGTTTCCGTCGTATCCGTTCCCTGATCGAGAACGGCGGCGATGTGGCTCTATTAACCGCCATGGACCTTTTGGACGATATGCTGCGCGAATCGCCCGAGAGAATGATTGCACCTGAATTCAACCTCATGATGCTGGATATGTACCTCGGGCGCAACGCGTTTACGGTCGCCTATCACCAGACCAGCCGACTACTCAATCTTGATTTGAACCCGGTCCACCGGGCGAACGTCATGGCCCGACGGGTCATCGCGCTGTGCGGTATGCGCGACATCGAAGCGGCACGCCGCGAATTAGATATTCTGGCGAACGAATATCCTTACAGCGAAGGGCTGCGCGACGCCCGCGAAGCTTTGGACGACCTAGAGGTCAGAGACCGGGCTGAATGATGACAGCCGGTCGAGAGAAAAGGATTGACTTCAGGACATCGATTCGCTATGAGTATTACGTAAATGGAAGAGAACCCTTATAAGGGGCTTTCTAAAACCGCATCGTTATGTGTCAAGGAATATTATAGGCTAAACAGCATGGCCGAAGCCTTAAGAAAGAAGCATTGGCTTTTCTGGAAATGAACGTTTCATCTGCAAGATTTGATGCTGCCTGCATGTTGCTTGATATCCGGAACCATCGAGCGTCCCTTCCGGGAAAACTGAACGATCATCTGATCAAAATCATTATTGCCTGCCTGGCAGTCGTTGTGATGTCCGCCAACACCGTGGCATGGGGCATAGGCTCCGAGGATGACTGGTTGATCCGGTTGATGCCTGAAACCCATGATGATCCCCCGAAAACCATTGCCGCCGCGGAGAGCATGACCGGCAATGCGGCGCCTGTCGTTCCCCAGCGCCAGTCCGAACGCAAGAAACCACCTGAACCGGATTACCTGGTCGGCAAGGTAATCTGGGGAGAATCAGCGGTTCTGACCGATCCGGCCGGCGGCGCCATGGAAGTGGACGATTGGAATCTGGCGCCCGGCGATGTTGCCAGGCTGATGGAACGTGCCCGTTCACTGGGGCAACGCTATCACTGGAGCAATGTCCATCTGGATGAATTCAGTTTCGATCCGCGGCGTATGCCGGTCTTATATTTCAGCGGCGTGCGCCGCCTGCGGTTGCATCGTTCCCATCAGGATGCCTTGCGCCAGTATGTGCTCAAGGGCGGCATGGTGATTCTCGACTCCGTCTATGGTTCGCCGCATTTCACCGTATCCGCCAAAGAGACATTTTCAGCCATATTCCCCGATAATCCGTTCCGGGTGATTCCAGAAGACCATCCGATCCTGCATACTTTCCATACGATCGATGCATTACGCTATCCGGGACAACCTGACGATGACCACCCGCATCTGATGGGAATCTATATCGGCGCCCGGATCGGTGTACTGCTGTTGCCCTACGGTATGGGAA
>PXCX01000169.1 GCA_003565195.1 PVC group bacterium
ATCGTTTGACCCGTAACTATTATCGTTCCCACGACCGGCTTTCAGGCGGCGTGCAAAGCCGTCTGACCACAACCCTGGCGATCAAGACATTCGGCGCCGAGCCGCGCGAACAGTCGCAGTTCCACGATCAGTCAAACGAGAGCATGGAATTAATGCGGGGGTCGGCGGTCGCGGGCAACATGTTTCATACCAATGTCATGCTGTTGCAGGGCGCCGGTCGCGCCGTGATTTATTTTCTCGGATGCTATATGGTGTTCCAGGGCGAACTGAGCTACGGCGATGTGGTCGCGTTTACGGCTTATGCTATGCAATTGCTTGGACCGGCTGTGCGTTTTTCCGAGGTGGCACGCGAGTTGCAAACGGTACGGGTGGCTATGGAACGGATTCTCGAAATCCTGCGTGAACGTTCCGAACTATCCGAACATCCCAACGCCCGCTCTCTGCAACGGGTATCCGGCAAGGTCGATTTTGTCGACGTTGGTTTCGCTTACGAACCCGCCAATCCCGTGTTGCGGAATTTCAACCTGTCCGTCGCTGCTGGTGAAACCATTGCCCTGATTGGGCCGACCGGGTGCGGCAAAACCACTTTGCTGTCTTTGTTGATGCGGTTTTACGACGTCACAAGCGGTTCCCTGCGATTTGACGGGATTGATGCGCGCGATATCCGACTGCACGACTTGCGCCGGCAATTCGGAATCGTGTTGCAGGAACCGTTGTTGTTCAATGTGTCCTTGTACGAGAATATCCGCTACGGTAATGCGCGCGCTACCCCGGCGCAAATCGCGGCCGCGGCCGATATCGCCGAAATTCATGATTTCATCGCCGGCTTGCCGCAGGGTTACGAGACCGTTTACGGCTCGGAAGGCATCCAGTTGTCCGTCGGCCAGCGGCAACGCCTGACTATTGCACGTGCCGTACTGGCTGATCCCGCCATCCTGATCATGGATGAGGCTACCAGCTCCCTGGACAGTGAATCCGAACGGGCCATCCAAACCGCGATGAAACGCGTTCTCAGCGGCCGAACTTCGTTTATCGTGGCTCACCGGTTGAGCACCATCCGGGAGGCCGATCGTATTCTGCTCTTGCGCGCCGGCCGGATCGTTGAAAGCGGAGATCACGAAACATTGATGCGAATTGAAAACGGCGGGTACCGGAAATTGTACATCCGTCACATGAGCGGGGGAATAATCGACGAATGAAATGCCGTTTGCACAGTCGCGACATCCCGTTTCGACCTCCCTATAAGCAGAGGGACCGCAGCGCCGGGCAGGCAAGCCTGTTGGTAAGCTTTATCAAGCGTTACCTTGTGCCGTATCGGCGCATTATTATCGTCTGTATTGCGCTGACAACCTTGAATATGTGCGGGGCGCACTACCTGATGGCCTATTACAGCCGCTATGTTGTCGATCGCATCCTGGTTATTAGTCCCGACCAGCACGGCGAACCGCAATTACAACGCCGCCATCAGCGGCGTGTCTGGGCCGATGAAAAGCCCGGAGTGGCTGTTTCTCTGCCTACCGAGGGTATTGGACGCCGCCTGGATTCGGATGTCCGCTGGTCGCAACGGCCGCCCCGCGCCGGCGGTTGGCTGGCCTTGATTTTTATCGCTTACCTGGCGACGGTTATTACCTTAAACATGATGGCTCGCTATAGCGCCAGACGTCAAATCGAGGTCGGCCAGGCGATTACGGCACGCCTGCGCGAGGACATGCACCAAAAGATTATTGAACTGCCGCTCTCATACCATGCTTCGCAGAACCCTGGACGCCTCATGGCCCGCATTCTTTCCGATGTAGAACATGTCCAGAACTCAATGATGCACGTGGTAATCCAGCTCTTCAGCCTTGTTTTACTCATTATTGTCGGTTTCACGCTTCTGTTCAGTATCGACTATCGACTGGGCTTGATTGTCTTGGTGTTGACACCTTTGTATGCGGCAATCCTCCGTTTTACACGCCCGTATGTAAAACGCCTGGGACAGGAACTGCGGCACACCAATTCATGCATGTATGGTTTGACATCGCAGAAGATCGACGGCATCCAAGCCATCCAGGCATACGGTCGCGAACGTCATGAACGGCTGACGTTTCACCAGATGGCGGCCTGTTTCCTGCGCGATACGTTGTTGGAACAAAAACTCGGCGCCGCCGTTGCCCAGGCATCGCAGGTCGTCAGCAGTGTCGGCAGCAACGGCTTGGTGTTCCTCTACGGCATGCATCTTGCCTTGCAGGGCGAATTGACCATCGGCCAGGTGCTCTATGCCTACGGCACCGCTGCCAGTCTTTTCGCGCCGGTTCTGCAACTGAGTCAGATGGATCTCAGGGTCACCAACCTGCTGGTCATATTGCGGCGGCTGACGGAAGTTCTAGAGACACCCAATCCCATCGTCGACGCACCCGACGCCGTTGCGTTACCTTCGCCCTTGCGCCGTGGCATTAAACTTGATCGAATCAAGTTCAGCTATGATCAGGACATGGATCCGGTGCTGCACGACGTAACTTTGAAAATACCGGCCGGCACATGGCTATGCCTGATGGGACCCAGCGGGGCCGGCAAATCGACGCTGCTGCAACTGATGGCGCGTCTGGCCGATCCCGATGACGGCGAAATCCGCTGTGACGGCATCCCGTTGCAGCGATTTCAATTGGGTTCGCTGCGCCGGCGCGTGGCGCTGGTGCCTCAGGAAGCGCAAATTATCAGCGGTACCGTGCGCGACAATATCGCGTACGGATATCCCGATGCCGAACCGAGCGCTATTATGAATGCCGCACGCGCGGCGGAATTCCATGATTTTGTCATGACCTTGCCGGTACAATACGAAACCCTGATCGGCGAACGCGGTACTACCCTATCCGGCGGACAACGACAACGTTTGTCGCTGGCGCGTGCTTTGCTGACCAATCCCGAAATCCTTTTGCTGGACGATTGCACCTCGGCGCTTGACGCCAATACAGAACAACGGATTCAGGCCACGCTGGCGCGGATTCTCAAGGGCAAAACCGCGGTAATCGTCAGTCAGCGCGTTTCCATGGCGCGTAAATGCAGCCGGATATGCGTGTTGAACGAGGGGGTCGTCTCGGAATACGGGACGCATGACGAACTTGTCGAAATCGGCGGGTTCTATTCCCGGCTGCATGCGCAACAGACACAGTAATGAGCGGCAGCAACGAATGAAAACCGACACTGAGGCGATTCTTCGCCGCTAACGATTTGACGGTTCGGGTTGCGTGAGAGTGCCGTTTTACGATATAATTCCAGTTTTGAAAGATCAGATAATGTAAGCGTTCACGGTTCACGGTTGAAGATAAGAGTAACAAGACAACTAAATTGAGCATTCAAAGATATTAAAGCCTGGCAAACTTGGCTGTAAACAGACAAAGACTTGTAATCTAAACCTTGAATCGTGAACGGCTACCGGATACTCTTCCTGATTGGACGGAACTCGTTTGAGAGAACATGGAAATCTCGGTGGACGACGACGGCGACGACTACGGATTACGAGAAGAGAAAATCCCATCGTCTGCCGTTGTCGTCGCCGTAGTCGTTGACCGTTCTTTCATAGCCCCGAAAAACCTGATTTTCGCCGCGAAATCTGAGGCCAAACTTGTCATGAAACTGAATTTCCTTGCCTGGCTGATCCCCGTCATGACCGCGCTGGCGGGTGCCATGGTTCTGGAAAGATGGATGACCCATGATCCGGCAGCGGATCTCGTGCTGCATGTGCCGGGCATGGATGGCGCGCCGGACCGTATGGAGCGGCCGGAAACGATCGTGACAATCGGTGAATATTTTAGCGAGGGATCCGGTGTCGCCGCCGGGATTCCAGGCGCCTGGCCGGGGTTTCGCGGCGCGAATCGCGATAATATCCTTGCCGATTCCGTGTCCCTGGCAGACCGATGGGAAGTGGATGAGCCGCCGGTATTATGGCAAATAGAGATGGGCGAAGGCCATGCAGGCGCGGCGATCCGCGATGGCCGGGTGTATGTCCTCGATTACGACGAAACGACCCGTCGCGATGCCCTGCGCTGTCTTTCGCTGGCTGACGGCCGCGAAATCTGGCGGCGCGAATACGAGGTCGAGGTCCGTCGCAATCACGGGATGTCCCGTACCGTACTCGCCGTATCGGACCGGTACGTGGTGTCGATCGGTCCCAAAGGCCACGTCATGTGCGTGGATGCTGTCAGCGGAGACCTGTATTGGACGCTTGATCTGGTTCGCGAATTCGGCGCCAATATTCCCATGTGGTATACCGGACAATGCCCGTTGCTGGTCGATGACGTGGCCGTCCTGGCGCCCGCCGGCGACGAGGTCTTGATGCTGGGTGTGGATTGCGCGACGGGCGATATCCTCTGGCAAACGCCGAACCTCCACGGTTTGGAGATGTCGCACGCCTCGATTATGCCGGCCGTGTTCGGCGGGATTCCGATGTTCGTCTACCCCGCGCTCGGAGGGATGGTCGGGATCGGCGCCGATGGCGAATCCCTGGGAACCATTTTATGGTATGCCCCGCAATGGGATCGATCGGTGATGGCGCCGTCGCCTGTCGTCTTCGAGGATGGTCGCATTTTTGTGACCGCCGGCTATGGCGGCGGGAGTATGTTGCTCAAGGTGGTCCGCGACGGCGACGGGTTTGACGTGAAGACCCTCGAATCGTTCCGCTCCAACCAGGGGTTTGCGTCGGAACAACAGACACCGATCTTGTACGACGGCGTGATGTTCGGGATTCTTCCGAACGATGCGGGACCGTTGCGGAATCAGTTGGTATGCGTGCGTCCGGAGGATCCCGGCAACTACCTTTGGACCAGTGGACGGGAAAACCGGTTCGGGTTGGGACCCTATCTGGTGGCCGACGGAAAACTATTCGTCCTGCGCGACGATGGCGTGCTGGTCATGTTGCGGGCGACGGCTGAACGTTATGAAGAACTCGGACGGAAATCCTTGATGGATGGTCATGACGCCTGGGGCCCCATGGCGCTGGTTGACGGCCGGCTGGTGCTGCGCGATGATACCCGGATGATATGCGTGGATTTGCGGAAAAACGGGGCAGAATGATTGTGGGAAGGGGAGTGTAGGCAGAATGATTACGGGCAGAATGGAAGGGCAATTACTTAAGGGGTTTTCGCATTATATATTGTTATTCGTGCTTCCTTCGTGCTTGGGTATTTGGGTGTTCCGTCATTGTGGCACGGATTTTTCACGTTTTTTGTGTTCAATGAGCTTAAGTAAGTGCCACAAGAGAATGCAGGGAGGAATACAAACGTGAAATCATGGATGACAATCTTGATCGTGTTTCTGGCCGGCATCATGGTGGCATGGCTGGGGTTCCGGATGGACCGCGATTCGGGTCCGCGTGCCGAATCGGATGCCGACCGGATGCGGGTTGCCGTGTTCGATCAAAGCGTTGAAGTCAAGGGGGCCGTCGATCCGGCGCAGATCCTTTATCGTGAAGTCGCGACCTTGATGCCGCCCGGTCTGCAATCGCTTGCCGCCATCGCCGTGGATTCCGGGGATCGGATTTATGCCGGCGGCGGTCGCTTGCTGACGATCTTCGATATGGAGGGCGCCACAATCCGGCGGATGGAGATGCCGTCCGATATTGGTTGCCTTACCTTGGATGAAAACGACCATTTGTATGTCGGACTCGGCAATAGCGTTCGTGCCTATGACGCGGCCGGTCGCCAAATGGCCGTCTTCGAAGACA
>PXCX01000033.1 GCA_003565195.1 PVC group bacterium
CGCTTACCTGCGCTGGCGCGGTAAACGGTTACCGACGGAAGCCGAACGGGAACTGGCGGCGCGTGGTTACGATGGCCGGATCTATTCTTGGGGGGATAAGGCGCCCGCCAACGTATCCGTCAATTCGCCCGCTGGTCGCGAATATATTGCCGAACAAATGGACCAACAGCGGCCTCCGCGGCGTCCCCAACAACAGTCGCGTTTTTCCTGCCGCCGCCAGCCGCCGGAGCAAAGGCGAGAGGCGCGCACCGAATTGCCGGCAGTGACATGGCCGGTGGATCAAGGGTTGCCGCCCGAGGCGATGGATGAAAACTACGATTGGGACGCGTTCGATTTGCAATCCATCAATCCGTTCGGTCTGTATCATATGGCCGGCAACGCGGCCGAGTGGGTGGCCGATCGGTATGACGCTCAATATTATCAGCGCGTCGTCTGGGATAATCCGATCGGACCCGAACGGGGCAGGGAACGAATTGCGCGCGGCGGCTCTTACCTTTGTGAGGACGAATATTTGAAGACGTTTGCGCGCCGGCCTTCGATTGGCGATAAGCTGAAACGCGGCTTGTCGGAAAATCGCAAGCCAATGATTGGGTTTCGCGGCGTGCGCGATTTGCCGCTGGCCGGTAACCGGAACGATTGAGGTCGCGATTGAGGTGTCGATTGAGGTTGACTTATGCCGTCGGCTGTGGCATGCTTGAATCTCTTTTCTGCCGCGGGAGCGGGCGATTAGCTCAGCTGGTTAGAGCACTACCTTGACATGGTAGGGGTCGGAGGTTCGAGTCCTCTATCGCCCACCACGGTGATGCCGCAATCATCATGGACTGCAATGTTGAGAACAGATCCCAACGCATTTAAGTTGTTGGAATCCATGTTGTGGCGGCCGCGGCGCGGCTTTTATTTGTTGCCCCGGCACCTGGCACGGCTGCGTCGCAGCGCCCGCTATTTCGGGTTCCGGCTTCCAGAATCAGGAACATTGCGCGATATCCTCGAAGACGCGGTGGGTGCAGTGCCTTGCGCGGGTGCGTATAAGGTGCGTTTGCTGGTTGATTCAGCGGGTCAATCCTCGGTGACGGTTTGCGCGTTGCCGCCGGCCGCCAAGCTGCCATTGCGCATCGCCGTAGCCGGCGCCCCCGTGGATCGAGATAATCCGTTTTTGCGGCATAAAACAACGCAACGCGCGGTCTACGAACATGCCCGTGCGGCCCATCCCGGGGCCGACGATGTCTTGCTGTGGAATCAGCACGGGTATGTAACCGAAACCACGATCGCCAATCTCGTTTTCGATTTTGGTGACGGCATAAAGCTGACGCCGGCCGCGGAGTGCGGATTGTTACCGGGTATCTACCGGGAACACCTGCTGGATGGCGGCCGTATTCGGGAGGCCGTGATCCCGCTGGAAACCATTCTTCGCGAACGACCAGCGTTGTCCATGATCAATTCGGTGCGCCGTTGCATTCCTGTAACTTTGCTCAAAGATAATCCTCGTGATGCAATTGATCCAGGTAATCGTCCGGATTGACTTCGTGGAACCGTGCGATGCCGACTGGTTGGGTCGGTTTGTTGAGCTTGAAGCGTTTAATCCAGAAATCTTCGTGTTTCTGCGCCAGCGCAATGCTCTTGATGTGCCGGTTCATGCGGTCCATAATCGAGATATAGTCCTTGAAATACAGTGCGGCGGCAGGGCTGATTTCATGATTCTCTACTTTTTTCATGAACTTCTCGTTGGCGTCCATGCTGCACTGGATATACTGGTCGCGAGCCGTCATGATTTTGTTGGCGCGGGCCTGGAAATCTTCATGGCTTGGGTCAAGCGATTCGATTACGGTCGCCAGATTGCGTTTTGATTCCACATAAAGCGCGAATAACGCATCGATCGACTCCTTGTCGAGCGATGCGCCGGGACGGCGGAGCGAGGCATCGCAAAGTTGATCGATATGGTCGCCGATACGCTCGATATCCGCCATGCAACGGTTGAGATGATGGAACATGATGATTTGACGGCGCGACAGATACCTGCGTGTCATGGTTGCGATATAATCGCCCAAGGCCAGTTTGACATCATTGATGACCTGTTCGTTTTTCTTGATGGTTGCGATCGTGCCGCGCTTGTGTTTATGAAGAACAACATGCGCTGTCAGGTACAGGCTGTGTGAACAAACCCGGGCGACCCGTTGCAGTTCGGAAAGGATCGCCACAATCCCTCGTTCCGGATAGGATATCAGCCCGTATTCCAAGTGACTGTATTCAGGGATCGGTTGCCGGCGGGAAATTAACCATCGCACGACGGGCGCCATTCGGCAAGATACAGGCAAAACAATCAGGGCGGCGACCAGCATGACCGCCGTATGCAAGTTGGCGGTTTGCCGGATTAAATCTGGCGAGGTCATCGGAATCAGCCAATAAAACAGCGGCATGGCCGCGATGGCCAGCAGAACGTTGAACAGGTTGAAAAACAGGTGGGCCATCGCGCAACGGCGTGCCTCGATGTTGGCCCCGATACTGCCCAGTAATCCGGTGGCACAGGTTCCCAGATGGGCGCCGAGCACGATCGGGAAAATTTGGGAGAACGAAGTAAACACGCCGCCACTGATCATGGCGAAAATGATGGCAATCGTCGCGCCGCTGCTTTGCCATACCGCCGTCAATCCGGTCGAGATGCCGATGCCGATCAATAATCCTGTAAAACGGTCACCGTCGATGCCCTGCAGGTAAAGCGCCAGCAAATCCCGGTGCGGCCGGATGGCAGCGCTCATGATTTCCATCCCCAAAAAAAGCAGACCGAACCCCAATAATGCCCGACCGAAATATTTGGCCCGGCTCGATGGTGTCCCCAGCGAAATCAGTAGTCCGCCAGCAATCGCGACATAGGCGTAATCGCCTAGGCGCAACGAAATCACCTGCATCGATAGCGTGGTCCCCACGTTCGCACCCAGTATCGGGGCGATCGATTGTCCCAGGGTAATTAAACCGGCATTAACGAAGCTCACCAGCATCACGGCCGCCGCACTGCTGTGGATCGTGGCGCCTAACGCCGTGCCAAGCAAAAAACCGCTCAAACGATAGCGTGTAGTTTTCGCGAGCAAACGCTGAAGCTGTGCGCCGACGGCATGCCGCAGACCGTCGGTCATGACCTGCATACCGAAAATGAAGAGTGCCAAACCGCCTAAGACGGTCGATAACAGAAAAAAAAGGTCGTACCCCGTCATGTTCAAACGTTCCACTTGAAACAGCGCCCAGCACTTGATTACGTTTCGAATACTAAAACGTCGCCACCTATTCCGTCCGCCTGCAGGTGCATTTGGGGTATCAAATCAAAAAAAAAGGGCTGTTGCAACCCTAAAAAAGACACCCTTCGGTCAGTCCGGTTTCATTGGATCGATTAACCAGTAGTCGTCCTCTCATACCGGACCGACCGAGGGTCATCTATGTATAAAGCATACAGCATGCCAATCTGTTCGGGTATACTGAAGGTAACCTGTGGAATCCGGCTTGTAATTAATGTAAACACTTGGAAGTAGGCATGATAAAAATCCTGATTTACGCAAGCAAAGCGAGCATGGACCATTCCGTGGAAGTTTATTGCCGGCCAATCACTGTGCAAAATTGACCATTAATGACCAGCGATTGGTCAAATGTGAACGTAAACGGCAAGTCGGGTGATTATTTTGACGCACCTTCACTACAGAGAAGTCTCAATCGCCCGGCGAATATCCCCGGCGGCAACGACCGGATTTCCGGCGCCGATGATGGCGCGTCCGATTACCAGCATCGTAGCGCCGGCCCGGATGGCGGTCACGGGATCGGCGGTTCGTTTTTGGTCGCTACCGGCGCTCGTGGTAAGTCCGGCGATTCCCGGGGTTACCATGGCGAATTCCGGCGGGAAACGTTCCCGTAATCCGGGTAGGTCGGCTGCCGAACAGACAATACCGTCCATGCCGCATTCCCGGGCGGCTGTCGCGAGATGAATGACCTGGTCTTGCAGTGGACCACTAACCCGCAGTTCATTATTCAGTGCCGCTTGGTCCAGACTAGTTAGGATGGTGACGGCCAGCATGCGGGTTCGCTTCCCGTTGCGGGCATAACGTCGGGCTGCGTCGGCGGCCGCCCGCATCATGCTGCGGCCGCCACTTGCATGAACGGTTAACCAATCGATTTCCAAGGCGGCGGCGGCCTCAATATGAGTCGCGACGGTGGCCGGGATATCGTGAAATTTGAGGTCCAGAAACACCTCGACCTGCCGTGCGTTCAATTCCCGAACCAGTTCCGGACCGTATCGCACGTAGGCGGCATTAATTTTGAAGCAGCCGATATCGTGGCATAGCTTATCCGCCAGACGCAGAATTTGGTCGCGGTCCACGCGGTCCAGAGCCAGGCACAGGCAGTTGCGGGCAGTGCGTTTCATGGAGTCTCCTTGGCAGCGTATCGCTTGGCCCAAACTTGCGGGTTGCGATTCCAGTGGCGTGCAATCTCGAGATCGGCTGCCGGCAAGGTCTCTAAATCCGCAGCGGCTTCCAAAAGCGCCTCAAATGTTGTGAGCGGAATGGCATCGCAGTCAAGATTCTCGAACGCCGTACGAGCGGCTGTAAGTTGATAAGAAAAAATCGCCAAACAAACCTTAACGTCCAGATCCGCCTTGCGCAGGGCGCTGACGGCCGCGGCCGAACTGCCCCCGGTACTCAGTAAATCTTCGATGACGACGGTACGGGCGCCGGGCGCCGGCGCACCCTCGATCGTATTGCCTTTACCGTGTTTTTTTGCGGTGTCACGCACGTAAACCAGCGGCAAGTTGCAGGCTTCGGCGATCCAGGCAGCCCATGCAATGCCGGCGGTTGCCACCCCGGCAATCAATTGTGGCGCCAGCGACAGGGAACGAATCCGTCCGCAAAAAGCGTTGACGATTTGGCGGCGCAGATCGGGGAATGACAGTAGCAAACGGTTGTCGCAGTATATCGGGCTTAAGATGCCGGATGCATAGCGATAGGGCTGCTTTACGTTGAGTGTGACGGCACGGGCGTGCAGCAACAGCTCAGCGATTGTCCGCGCGTTTCCGGGGGTTTTGACGGCGTGACATTTTTTGAGGTTTGCGTTCAATCAATTCTCCTGCTAAGGTTTCCTGCGTCATGTTCGATTTGCCGCGCCTGTGTCCGCCTGTCAAAGCGCGGGCAGGCCAAGCGTTTCCAGCGGATTAAGTATATCAGTCTTGACCGAGAATACAATGTTTTGTTGTACGAGCCACGAGCCACGAATACGACCAAGCAAAGCGCCGATAAAAATCTGTTGAATTGTTACACGCATTTACTGCAACAATTACTGATGGAGATTCTTGAGAATGTACTACTTCGACTGCTGCTGCGAGATTGGCCCGCGTGCCGGTAAGGATCCGGTGGCGCCATGGAATGTAGACGACGCGCTCCGCTGGATGGATCACTGCGGGATCGACGGCGCTCTGGTATGCCACACGTTATCGAACCAGTACGACCCCGTCTGGGCCCGGCAACGGTTGGCGCGCGAGATTGGTTGCGCGCCGAACCGGCTTTTCCCAGTGTGGGATTTACTGCCGCCGGACGCCGGCGATTTCGAACGCGATCCAGCCATGCTGCTCGACGCCCTGGCACGTGCTCGCGTACGAGCGGTCAGAATCTCCCCGCAAACGCTCGCCTATCCCTTTTCAACGGCGCTGCTCGCGCCCCAGATGGCTGCGCTGGAGGAGCAAGGAATTCTGGCGCTGATCGATTACGGCGAACTACCGGACGGTCATACGGCTGCGTTCGCGACGATGGACGAACTGCTTTGCGCGTTCCCTCGATTGAATATCCTGCTGCGCCAGATGTACTGGTCTTGCCAGCGTGTCGTTAGCGCGCTTATGAACCGGCATCCAAACCTTCACATTGAGTTTTCTTCGTACCAGATCAACCGCGGCATTGAGATGTATACCCCCCGCTTTGGCGCGGAACGGCTGCTGTTCGGCACGGGTCTGACCGCCAAGAGTGCCGGGGCGGCGCGCGCCTACATCGACTATGCCCGGGTTTCTTCCGAAACGCGCGCACTTATCGCTGGTGGCAATTTAAGTCGTCTGCTTGGCGGTATCCAACCGGCCGCGGCGCCGGAGATTGGGGACGATCCACTCCGAAAAGCGGCGGCCACCGGCCGACCGTTAACCGAGACGCCGGTGCTGGACGCGCATTGTCATGTACTGCATCCGAACGGTAACGGTACTGGAGCCAATGTCATGTACCGTGGCGACGCCAATGGGTTGGTCGATCTGAAGGATGTACTGGGCATCCGCCGGACGGCAATCATGTCGTGGCTGGGTCCGGTTGCGTCAGACCCAAACTCGAATGACATAGTGGCTGAAGCGTGTCGACGGCATCCGGGTCGGTTTGTCGGGCTGGTATCGATCAATCCGACGCATCTTACGCGCGAGGCGCTGTTTGCGGAGATCCGCCGATGCGTGGAACAGCACGGTTTCGTCGGATTGAAACCGTATCCACGTCTCGGACTGGCCTACAACGATCCACTTTACGAATCCTGCTGGGGGTATGCCAACCGACGCGGTCTCTACGCCCTGCTGCACATCGACGCCGGAGCGATCCCGGCGGTTGTGAACGACCTGGCGGCCAGGTTCCCACGCATCCAGTGGGTCATCGCGCATACCGGCGGTTCGTTCGCCATGGCTCGGGCGGTGGCCTCCGCCATGCAGAAACATCCTAACGTATGGGCGGAACTGACGCTCACGCCGGTAACCAACGGGGTAATCGAATGGCTGGCGGCGGAGGTCGGGGATGACCGGATTCTCTTCGGAACCGATGCACCGATGCGCGATCCGAGACCGCAGTTCGGTTGGGTGATCTGGGCGGACTTGCCTGCGGCGAGCCGACGGCGTATTTTGGGGGAAAACTTCGCGCGGCTACTGCGCGAATTACCGGTGACCGGAAGCAAACCGGTCCGCGTTGCAAATACCCATTGCACGGAATCTGACGAATGCCGGCACAGCCGATCTGAATGTAATCAAACGCAACAACTCAAAGGAAAAACAGCATGCCAAAGAGACTCAAACCTTTGACCCTGGCCCTCGATGGTGGAACCCCTACGCGAACAGCTCCATGGGGTGAGGGTCCCTCGCACTATGCCGGAGAAATCGAGGCATTGCGCCGCGTGCTCGCGGGACCGGCCATCCCGCTGGCGCGTAGCGAACCGATTATGCAATTCCGCGCCGCCGCGGCCAAACTTTATGGCGCCGCCCATGTGGTCACAACCTCCTCGGGAACCACGGCGTTGCAGGTCGCACTCGAGGCCGCCGGGGTCGGTCCGGGCGATGAAGTCATTGTTCCGACCATGACCGATATGGGAACTTTTTGCGGAATTTTCGCGCTTAACGCCATCCCGGTATTTTGCGATGCCGTCGCCGGGGGCTTGGTCATGGACGCCGCGAAGCTCCCGCCGCTGATCACCCGCCGGACGCGCGCCATTGTTCCTGTACATAACGGCGGTTACATGGCGGATATGCCGGCGATTATGCGATTGGCCAGAAAGCACAAGATTAAGGTTGTCGAGGACTGCGCGCAAGCGCATCTGGCCGCCATCGGCGGCCGTACCCTGGGTACATTCGGCGATTTCGGATGTTTCAGCACCAACGATACCAAGCACGTTCGCAGTGGTGAGGGTGGTTTCGTGTTGTGTCGTTCGGTGCGTGACGCACGGCACATGGATCTTTACGCCGATAAATGCTACCCCCGCTTTCCGGGAGCGCCGAAAAAACCGGCGTTTCCACCGCTGAACGTCCGTTGGAATGCGCTGGCGGCAGCCATCGCTATCGAGCAAATTAAAATGCTTCCTGCCTGGGTTGCGTGGCGCAGGCGCGTCGGCGACCGGCTGCTTGACATCATTCGTGACTACCCATTGCTTCCGCATCCTGTACCGGAAGGGGCCGCGCCGAGTTACTGGTGGTTCGCCTTCCGTCTGGATCCCGAGCGGTGCCGATGGTCGCCGGAGAAGTTTGCCGAGGCCGTGCGTGCTGAGGGCCTGCCTTGCAGGCTTGGACCGCAGCCGAACACCGTGCGCTGGAATTTGTTCCGCAAACTGCATCGCGATCCACACGCTTTCCGGAATTACCGGCCAGGCCCCGGCCTGAGGAAAGGCGCCTACGATCCGCGTCGCTTTCCGGAAACGACGCGTGCTTGTCGCTCGGTGCTCGATATTCCCGTAAATCAACACGTCACCCTTGACGACACGGAGGATGTCCGCCGGGTTTTCGACAAAGTGTTCGTGAGTCTGGAAAGCACGAAAATGATTGAATCTCAGGCAAAAAACGCAGGGAAAAGTTGATGGTTGAACCGCAAAAAAACTGGGTATACCGGCGATCGGTGCTTGTCCGGTTTTTACGTTCCGAGAATGGTCGCATTTTCGTAATAGGCTGTCTGTTACTGATCGGCGGCATAAGTATTCTCGGGGTCATGGCCTACTATCGTCATCCGGCGTGGCATCATATTTTCACCATGGCCGCGGCACACATGGCGGCAGGCAAGGGTGTCAGCGTTGTGCAGGGTCTGGCGCTGGGTTTGCATCCGATCGTAATTTTGATGCTGGCCACGATCAGCGATGTGATCCTGATGCTTCTGGTCTATCCGGTATTCGTGTTCAGCTACGAAAACTTTTTTGAGAGTCGACTGTTCCAGAAACATATGCGGCCGATGTTTGAATCGGCTCAAAAACGAATCGATCGAATCGGTCGCTTTAAACTGTTGGGCGTATTCATTATCGTCTGGCTGCCGCTTTGGATGACCGGTGTGATCGTCGGCAGTATCATTGGTTATTTACTTGGCTTGCGCGCAAGAGAAACCCTGAGCGCCGCCGGGCTTGGTACGTTCACCTCGATTCTGCTCTGGTTGTTCTTTTCCAACCAGATTCTTTCGGCGGCCGGCTGGGTGGATGATAAAATTGTCGGTTTTATCGTTTTTGCCCTGGTTGCTGTCTTGCTGGTCGTTCGCCACATTCGCCGGCGACGCGCGGCAATCCTGGCAAACGGGTTTCGCCGTAAGCGCAGTGGGTCAGGGCTTTATTGAAAAAAGAAAAAACACTTCACAGCGGCACTCCGGTTGTGATATAACTTAACGAATGGCGATCGGTGGTCGCTCGCCAAAATGATCAGCGGTTCCGGACCGCGGGAGGTTGCGATGCTTGGTTTGATTGTGTTGCTGGTTATTCTTGTCGTTGTGGTGTTGGGTTTTATCAGCCTTTACAACCGGTTGGTATCGTTGCGTAACCGTTATAAAAACGCGTTTGCTCAAATCGATGTTCAATTAAAACGCCGTTATGACCTGATCCCCAATCTGGTCGAAACAGCCAAGGGCTATCTCAAGCATGAACGTGAAACCTTGGAAGAGGTTATCAAGGCACGTAATCAGGCGCAGACCGCCGATACGCGTGCCGCTGCTAATCCCGGCGATCCCGAAGCCATGAAAGGACTGATGGGCGCCGAAGCCACCCTGACCGGATCGTTGGGACGTCTCTTCGCAGTCGTCGAACGTTATCCCGACCTTAAGGCGGATCAAAACATGCGCCAGTTAAGCGAGGAATTGACCTCGACCGAAAACAAGGTCGCATTTGCCCGCCAGAGTTATAACGATGCTGTGATGGCCTACAATACGGCGCGCGAAAAGTTCCCGAATGTTGTGGTCGCTAATATGTTCAATTTCGGTGCCGCCCAATTGTTCGAGATTGAGCAACCCGCCGAACGTGAAGCTCCCAAGGTTTCATTTACCTGACCGTCATGGACTTTTTCGAACATCAAGAACAAGCGCGCCGGCGGACAGGTCTGCTGGTGCTCGGCTATGCGGCGGCCGTCTTGCTGACGATTACGGCGGTTTACGCCGTGCTGGTCGTGGTGCTTCGCGACGAGGACGGCATTGCATGGTGGCAGGCGGAAATATTCTTTGGCGTTGCTCTTTTGCTGGGGCTCCTGATTCTGGGTGGATCGTTGTTCAAAATATCGGCTTTGTCGGCCGGTGGCGCCAAAGTGGCCGCCATGCTTGGCGCCCGCGAGGTTTCGCCCGATACCACCGATCCGGATGAACGGCGCCTGTTGAATGTCGTTGAAGAGATGGCGATAGCATCGGGCGTTTCCACGCCATCGGTGTATCTGATCGATGAGAACGGGATCAACGCCTTCGCCGCCGGATTCCGGCCCGCCGATGCTGTGATCGGCGTCACCAAAGGTTGTTTGCAACAGTTGTCCCGCGATGAACTGCAGGGGGTCATTGCCCATGAATACAGTCATATAGTCAATGGCGATATGCGGCTTAATATCCGACTGATCGGGGTTCTGCACGGTCTGTTGATGATCCATTTGCTGGGAATGATCATGTTGCGCATGATGTTTTTCAGCGGTGGCCGGCATCGCCGCCGCTCGTCATCCGGCCGGGGTGGTGGCGACGGCAGGGCCGCCATCTTGATGTTCGTGCTTGGCCTGGCCATGACGATTATCGGATTGATCGGTGTCTTTTTCGGGCGCATCATTAAAAGCGCCGTGTCAAGACAACGCGAACATCTGGCCGATGCCGCCGCGGTCCAGTTCACCCGTAACCCGTCCGGATTGGCCGGCGCACTCAGGAAAATCGGCGGCCTTTCCGATGGTTCGCGCGTACGCGACCCGCACGCTGAAGAACTTAGCCATCTTTTTTTCGCCAACGGTTTGGCAAGTTCATGGCTGGGTTTGATGGCCTCGCATCCGCCCCTGAAAGAACGGATTCGCCGCCTCGATCCGGCGTTTGCGGGACCGGCCGATCGGGCTGAAGCCTCCACGGCATCCCGTCCGCAAACCGCCCAAGCGGCAGGTGACGACATGACCGCCGGCGCCGTGGGTTTGGCGGGCCAAAGCGCAACCAGGGCTGCGGCACCGGCAGCGGCGACGGGGCAACCGCGATCCCGCGATAGCGCGATGCGGCCCGAACAGATGACCGCGTCCATCGGCATGCTGAGCGCCGATCGGCTCGACGCCGCCCGCAACATGCTGGCGGCCTTGCCGTCCACATTACGCAAACGATTGCATGATACCAACGATGCCATGGCGGCGGTGTTGGCATTATTGCTTTCCGATAAATCGGAAGCCGCCGCTATTCAACGTGAAACCCTCGAAAAGGCAGGCGATCCGTGGCCGGCACGGGTTGACGATATGAAAAAAGATTTGCAGGGTCTGGACTCGTCGTTACGGCTGGCCGTCGTCGATCTGGCGCTGCCGGCATTGCATCAGTTGAAGCAGCCACAGTATCAGCAATTCCGGCAATGGTGCCTTGATTTCGTGGCGGCCGACGAGCAGGTCTCGGTGTTCGAATATGCGTTGCTGGGAATGATCGAACGGCACCTGACAGCCCGCTTCAGCAAAGCAAAAAAACCGATCGTGCAATATTACGCACTCAAACCGTTGATTCCGGATGCCGTCATCCTGCTGGGGGTGTTGGCACGGTTTGGGAATGAAAATGATCCCGAACAGGCATCCGAAGTTTTCAAGGCCGGCATTAAGAAACTCGATGCGTCCCTGGATGTCGACCTGCCTGCGGAATCGGAGTGCACGTTGTCCGCGTTCGACCATGCGCTGAATCGTTGGCGTCAAGCTGCCATGCCGTTACGTCAACGTCTGTTGCAAGCCGGCGCCGTGTGTGTCACCGCAAATCAGCTTGTCACCGTCGATGAAGGTAATTTGCTGCGGGCCGTGGCCGACGCATTCGATGTGCCTATGCCGCCGCTGGTCGACGGTCCGTCAAGATAACACCTTAACTATCAACGCGACCTGATTGGTCGGAAAGAGAACAACGATGCTGGATCCTAAAAAGAATTATCGATTCGAGACCATCGGTTTACATGCCGGCCAGGAACCGGATGCCGAAACTTTGTCACGTGGTATCCCGGTGCACCGGACGTCATCGTACGTTTTCAAAAACACCCGGCATGCCGCCGATCTTTTCGCCCTCAAGGAAATGGGCAATATTTATACCCGGATCATGAATCCGACGCAGGACATGCTCGAAAAACGGGTGGCCGCGCTCGAAGGAGGCGCCGCGGCGCTGGCTATGGCATCGGGAACATCGGCGATTTTCAATGCGATCATTAACCTGGCACGGGCGGGTGATGAAATCGTTTCGGCCAATAATCTCTATGGCGGGACGTACACCATGTTCGATGCGATCTTGCCGCAGTTCGAAATCAAGACAAAGTTTGTACACCATGATCGCCCGGATGAAATCCACGCGGCAATGACACCGAAAACGCGGGCTTTATTCGTGGAAACGATCGGGAATCCGGCGCTGGAAGTTGCCGATCTGAAACAGTTGGCGACGCTGGCCCATGAACACGGCGTGCCTCTCATCGTGGATGCCACCTTTACCACGCCCTGGCTGCTGCGGCCGTTTGAACACGATGCCGATATCGTGGTGCATTCCCTTACCAAATGGCTCGGTGGACATGGGGCGGCAATCGGCGGGATCGCCGTTGATTCCGGTCGGTTCGACTGGACCGACGAACGCTTCGCCTTGTTCAATGAACCGGATCCTAATTATCACGGAATGCGCTGGGCACACGATCTGGGAGATTTGCAGGCGCTGGCATACATTTTGCGGATGCGAACGGTACCGTTGCGTAATCTTGGTGCTGCGATTTCACCCGATAATGCCTGGATATTCATGCAGGGGATCGAAACCCTGCCGTTACGCATGGCGCGTCATTGCGAGAACGCACTAGCCGTGGCCACCTATTTGCAAAAACCCCCGGCGGTGGTCTGGGTTCGCTATCCGGGACTGCCCGACGATCCGGCGTACCCCGTGGCATCACGTTATTTAAAACGCGGTTTCGGCGGAATGGTGGTCTTCGGTATCCGCGGCGGATACGATGCCGCCGTCAAGTTTATCGATAATGTGAACCTATTCTCGCACCTGGCCAACGTCGGCGACGCGCGAAGCCTGGTCCTGCATCCGGCCAGTACATCCCATGCGCAACTGAGTGAGGAACAACAGCAAGCCGGCGGATTGAGCGCGGATCTGATCCGCCTGTCAATCGGCCTGGAACATATCGACGATATTATTGAAGCGCTGGATGCCGCGCTTACCATAGCTCAATAAGCTTGTGGATTTGACATTTACGGCGGAATTAAGGCATAATTGAGGTCCGATGTCGACAAGCAGACGGATAGGATAAACCTTTGCTGTTAATGCTCCCAATGAAGATCCAATACGGTTTGATTATGGTGCCGGTCGCGGTATTGATTATGGCCGGTTGTGCCACGGTGCCACCCAGGTCCGCAGGACACGAGATTTCGATTGTATTGCAAGGTCAAGACCGGATTACGATGGATAACCGCCAAATGACGGCGGAACAGATCGCCGGCCGGTTACGATCGCAAAGTCTGGCCACCGATACTTTGATTAAGATCGAGCGCGGGGCCGGCGCCACGGAGCAAGCCATGGCGTTGCTCGTCGCGACCCTTCAGGAAGCAGGTTATACGCGGGTTGTGTTCGTCAGGCCGCGACAAATTGAAGTCGATGTTCCATGAATGATTCAAGACGATGACAGATGCAATTCGGGTCGAGCAATTGGTGGTTGAATATCCGGTGCGCCACAGCGTTGTGCGTGCGCTCGACGGCATAGATTTTAGCGTGCCGCAGGGTCAAGTTGTCGGGTTCCTGGGGCCAAACGGCGCGGGTAAGACGACGGCCATGCACGTGTTGCTGGGATTTGTGGGCGCGTTGTCCGGTAAAGCATTTCTTTTTGATCAGAACGTGCGCGATTCGATCGCCCGCGAAAGAATCGGTTACCTATCTGATGTTACTGAAACCCATCGTTTCCTGAGCGGCCGCGAGACGCTGGCGTTTGCCGGCCGTTTATTCGGTCTGAAAGGCCGTTTGTTACGGCAGCGAATCGACACGGTTCTCGAGCGGGTCGCCTTGAACGAGGTTGCCGACCGGCGGGTCGGCGGTTACTCGCGCGGTATGCTGCAACGCCTGGGGCTGGCCCAGGCGCTGATCAACGATCCGGATTTGTTGATTCTCGATGAACCTACCAGCGGTCTCGATCCGCTGGGACGCATGCGTATTCGCGAATTGATCGCCGATTTACGTGCGGCCGGCAAAACCGTCTTTTTTTCGTCACACGAATTATCGGAAGTGGAACGGGTATGCGACCGACTGGTCATTGTGGCGCGTGGCCGTGTGGTTGCCGAAGGCCCCCGGGCAAGCGTCGTGCCGCCTGATCAAAATCTGGAAACTTTTTTCCTGCGAGTTATTGCATGAACCGGATTCTTGCCATTGCGTTTGTAGTCGTGATTGAAATGCTGCGCCAAAAAGCGCTCTACGTATTACTGATTTTAATGTCGGCCTTATTGTTCGCGCTGGCGTCCGTCGATATCTTCGGCATGGAAGGCATCGTGCGGCATGTGCAGGACATCGGTATGTTGACCGCTTGGGTCCTTTCCTGGGGAATCGCGGTAATGGTTTCGGTGCGTCAACTGCCGCGTGCCGAAAAAACCGGCGCGGTCTTCGGTCTTTTGGCCAAACCGGTCTCACGCGCTGAATTGTTGCTTGGTAAATGGTTGGGGGCCTGGCTGTTGACGGTGGTCGCGGCGCTGGTTTTTACCGCAGTCGTGGTGCTGGTCAGCCACGTTCATGACGGTCGGTTCGACGGAACGGCATTGTTTCAAGCCGTCGTGTTACACGTGGGGGCGCTGGCGGTCATTTGTGCCGTGGGGATTGGCTTGTCGACCACCCTAAACGAAGATGCCGCGATGGCGACGACGCTGGCGCTGACCATCGGATCCTATCTGATCATGCCGCGGATGCCGTATATTCTGGCCGAGCTATCGGGATGGCGCGCCTTTCCAACCTATCTTTTGTATTATCTGGCGCCGCATCTGGAATGGTTCGACATGCGACGCCGTTTGGTTCATGATTGGGGGCCCTCGCCGTGGTGGGCATTTCTGAGCGTGATGGCATACGGCGCGTTGTACACGGCGGTCGCGTTGTTGAGCGGTTGGCTGGGATACCGGCGTAAACGATTTAATCGTAATACGGCATGAAACCACGTATCAACCATCCCGGCGCATGGCTGACGGTATGCTGGTTGCTGGTGGCCGTGGTGGCTGCCCGGATCGATGTCGCGGAGCGACCGGACATGCTTCCGGTGGACGACGCAGCCGCCTTATTGGTTCATGAAACCCGCCAATTAATCGGGCGGGAACTGTATCGCTCATCCGATATCTATTACCATCGCGGCGCTCGTCCACAACCCGCGGGAACGGTGCGTGAAGATGGACTGACCCGCTTATCGGAAGCCATATCACCAACCCAACACACCCATTTGAGCGCCGGCGAAGTGTCCGAAATCATGCCTTGGCTGATGGCCGCCATCAGGATTGATCCATACAATATCGAGGCCTGGCGGGTTGCCGCGTTCTGGTTGGCAGCTCCTGACGTGGGTAAATACGATGAAGCCATCGCCTTGTTGCAGAAAGCCGAGCGTCGGCATCCGGAAGATTATCGGCCACGCCTCGATCTGGCACGTTTCCGATTGAATGAAGGTGACTTCCGCAACGCGGTCAGGTATCTTGACCGGGCGCTTGACCGCTGGCGCCCCGATCCGCCGCGCGACAGCCGGCGACAAGCCGAACTGGATAAGTCGGAGTTGCTCACCTATCGCGGGTTGTGCCATGAGATCGAAGGCGACCTCGAAAGCGCGCTGGATGTGTACAACCAGATACTGGAAATCATTCCGGATGCCCCGATTGCGACGCGGCGGGACGCCTTGCGCAGGGGTGAAACACCTGATTTACCGCCCACCGCCTGGGTTCAGGAATCGATCAGACACCGGCGGAAGCATGCCGAAGGTTGCGACCATCACGATCACCACGAATGATAACAACAGGATTGGAACGGGAACTGTAACGTGGTTGAGCCGCTGATTCATCGCAGGACGGTTGCCTGCCATCCACAAGCCTCATAGGTCAATCAATGCAAACCACGCAAACACCTATGCCGTATGCCAGCAACGGCGATCAACCACTGGCGGGTCGCCGCTATCTGGTTGCCTTGGATCAGGGAACAACCAGTTGCCGGGCTGTTCTGGTGGATTCATGTGGAGCACTGATTGGCATGGCGCAACAGGAGTTTACCCAGCATTATCCTCAACCGGGTTGGGTTGAACACGATCCGCTGGAAATCCTGGATATCCAGCGTGCTATGTTCGACCGGGTACTCGAACAGCACGGCGTGCCTGTCAGCGCTGTTGCCGCCATCGGGATCGCCAATCAGCGTGAGACAACCGTTGTCTGGGACCGCCATAGCGGACAACCGGTGCATCCCGCGATCGTCTGGCAGGACCGACGGACGGCGTCCCTTTGCGAGTCACTGCGTAAACAGGGACTGGAAGATTTGATTCGCGAACGGACCGGACTGGTGCTCGATGCTTATTTTTCAGCCACCAAAATCCGTTGGTTGTTGGATAACGTGGACGGTATGCGCGGTCGTGCTGCAAAAGGTGATTTATTGTTCGGAACCATCGATACATGGTTGGTGTGGAACCTGACCGGAGGAGATGTGCATGCAACCGATGTATCCAATGCATCCCGGACCATGTTATATGATATCGGAAAACAACAGTGGGATCCGGATCTTTTACAAGCGTTGCAAATTCCGGAATCCTTGCTGCCGGAGGTCCGCGATTCGTCAGGAAATTTCGGCGCGATGTCCGCGCATGGTGCAACCATCCCGATTCGTGGCATTGCCGGCGACCAGCAGGCAGCGCTGTTCGGGCAGGCGGCTTTTGAACGCGGTATGGCCAAGAGCACCTATGGCACAGGCTGTTTCATTCTGATGAATACCGGCGATCGGCCGGTAAGTAGTCGGTCGGGTTTGTTGACCACCATTGCATGGCGTTTGAACGGCCGCGCTTGTTATGCCCTGGAAGGCAGTGTCTTCATCGGCGGCGCCGCGATTCAATGGTTGCGTGACGGTTTAAGGATAATCGAATCGGCCGCCGAAAGTCAGGCTATGGCGGAAGCCGCCGGCGGCGACGATGCGGTTGTCGTGGTGCCGGCCTTTGCCGGTCTGGGTGCGCCCTATTGGGATATGTATGCGCGCGGCGCAATTTTCGGGTTGACGCGCGATACCGGTCGCGAACAGTTGGTCCGGGCAACCTTGCAATCGCTGGCATTTCAAGTGCGCGATGTTCTGGACGCCATGGCCGGCGACTCCGGTATTCAGCTTAAGAAACTGCGGGTTGACGGCGGCGCGGCGGCCAACGATTATCTTATGCAATTTCAAGCCGATCAACTCGACGTGACCGTGGAACGTCCGGCGGCCATTGAAACGACTGCCATGGGCGCCGCCGGACTGGCCGGATTGACGTGTGGATTCTGGGACTTGAAAAAATGGGCAGCCTTGCAAACAACGCAGCGCAAGTTTCGGCCGGATATCGAGCCGTCGGACCGCCGGCTTCGCTATCAACGCTGGCAGCAAGCCGTTAAACGCGCCGGCGGTTGGATGCGCTGATTTTTTTCAGATCTTTTCCGCCATTAAACGCAGGCTGCGTGGCATCGGGAAATGCACGTTTTCTTCGACGGCAACATGTTCGTGTACCTCGTTGAACCCTTCTGATCGCAGCCGGGTAAGGATTTTACGCTCGAAAGGATCAGGCGTCGAGGCGCCGGCCGTGAGTCCCAGTACACGTAACGGCTCAAGATCAATGCGGTCAATCTCGGTTTCCACGCTGATCAATGCGGTTGGCGTCCCTTCCTTGCGGCATACTTCAACCAGGCGATTCGTATTGGAACTGTTTTGCGATCCCAGGACAAGCATCATGTCCGCCAGTAGTGCCACGTCGCGGGCGGCTTTCTGACGGTGATGCGTGGCAAAACAGATGTCACTGCGCGGCGCGGTCCGTAACGCCGGATACTTTTGACGTATATAATCCAGAATTGGTTGTGTCGCGGCGGCATCCAGCGTGGTTTGGGTCACGGCTGCAACCTTTCCGGGATCAGCAACCGATACTGCCGCCGCCTCGTCCAGATCGCCGATGACGGTGACGTGGTCGGGGGCTTCGCCGTAGACCCCCTTGATTTCATCATGTTGCCGGTTACCGATCAGAAAAACATGACACCCCTGCCGGACATAGCGGCGGACGGAGGTATGCAGCCGGGTAACAAACGGGCAGGTGGCATCGAAGACACGTAATTGGCGTTGACGCGCAATCTGGCGCACCTCGGGCGAAACACCATGGGCACTGTAGATCACGCAGCCGCCACGGGGTATATCATGAATATCGGCAACAAAACGCACCCCGCGTTGCTGCAGGTCATCGACCACCTGGCGGTTGTGGACCAGTTCCTTGAGACAATAAATCGGCAGGGAACAACAGCGTAATACCGTGTCCATCATCTCGACCGCATGCCGTACTCCGGCGCAGAATCCGCGTGGACTGGCCATAATTATACGTTTCCCGGGTGACGCACCCGTTTGTTTTTTCATCGCTTGACAAATATTCTTATCATCTTAGCGGCCCAACTTTTTTTCGCAGTACTTTTTGACAGGACACGCATCGCATCGCGGCTGACGCGGCAAACAGATGCGCTGTCCCAACGCCACCAGCCACGGATTCCAGAAACTCCAGGTGCGACGCGGCAACACGCGCTGCAACGCCTGCTCGGTTTGTTCCGGGCGCTGGGTCTCGACCAGTCCCAGACGGTTGCTGATACGATGCACGTGAATATCGACACTGATGGCGGGCTGTCCGTATCCAAGCGATAAAACCAGATTGGCGGTTTTGCGACCGATTCCAGGCAAGCTCAACAAATCCTCGATCCGGTCGGGAACCCGATCTTCGAAATCCGATTGTAAACGGTGTGCCAGCGCCAGCAAATGTCTGGCTTTATCCCGATAAAAACCGCATGGCCGGATGATCGATTCCAGCGCTGCCGGCGACATGGCCCGCAACGCCGACGGATCCGGCGCGACGTCCAGCAGCGCGGTCGCGACCGGGATCGTTACCTGGTCCCTTGTTCGTGCACTCAATAAGGCGGATACCAGGACGGCGAACGGGACGTTCCGTTGCAATGTCATCAAGCGGTTAACCGGCGCATCGCCTTCGGCGAAGGAATCGGCCAGACAGCGGGCGATCGCGCGCTGTAATTGTCGCGCCGGCGGACTGCAAGGCGGTCGGCTACGTTTGGTGCTCATGGATCATCTTGGCTCCAACCCGGCGTATGAAGCCATCACATCAGTTTGCATCAGGAAATCAATGCTTTTCACTATACCCCGTGAACGGTTACAGGCGACAAAGCACTATTTCACGTATCGAGCGCCGGTACAGCTTGCTTCCCGATTTTTAGCCCGGTACTGAGACTCTCCTTTTTCGCGTTCGCGAAACTCGTCGGCATCAATCTCATCGCTTTATTCGCCGGTGAGCATCTTGTCGTAAAAATCGCTGACGCTACCCTGCTCATTGCCGGCGTTATGGTTCATGGCCGCCCGCGGGTGACGGTTAAGGAACCCGGTGATCATGTAGGGAAGGTCGAATCCCCATTTCAGCGAATCTCGCAGGGGATTGATATGGTTTTCGACACAATCCAAAACGGGCCGGAGCCGGTATTTTGGATTGTGCAGGAAACCCAGAAGCAATTCCATCGGGCAATTGCCCGCACCGCGTCCCAGACCGCCCATGCTGGCGTCAACCATGTTCGCGCCCAGCACGATTCCTTCAATGCTGTTGGCATAAGCAAGCTGCAGGTTGTTGTGAGCGTGAATCCCTACTTCCATTCCGGCCGGCTTGGCGTATCGAAGATATTTCTTTAACAGGTACTGAACCTTCTCGCTGTACAGATTGCCGAAACTGTCAACCAGATAAATTGCCTTGGCTTGAGAAGTGGCCAGCATCTCGATGCCCTCCTCGAGTTCCCGTTCTTGAACCACCGAGATGGCCATCAAATTTACGGTGGTCTCGTAGCCTTTGTCCTGGGCATCTTTAAGCATCTCTAATGCCAATGGAATCTGATGGATGTAGCAGGCTACCCGGATCATATCGATCGCGCTTTGGTCTTTCGGGATGATATCGTTGCGATAGTCGCATTTCTCGGCATCGGCCATGACTGCGATTTTTAAGTCGGTCTGCTTGTCTCCAACTATCCGGCAAACATCGTCTTCCCGGCACCAGCGCCAGGCCCCGTAGTCGGATGGCGAGAATATCTTGTCCGAATTCTTGTAGCCGATCTCCATGTAATCAATACCGCTTTCCGCGCAAGCATTGTAAACCGCGCGTACGGTGTTTTCATCGAAACGGCTGTCGTTCATTAAACCACCGTCACGGATGGTGCAATCAAGGACTTTGATTTCCGGGCGGTAGGCTACCCAGCGCGCGGAAGGATTGTTCTCATGGGTTGTTTTCATGGTAAGCTCTTAATGAAAATGATCAGGCCCGGGTTTATCCGGTGCCCGCCATAAGGGTTTAAACGGAACCGATTATACCCGCGTACGAAACGAAAAGTATGCCATAACCTTCCTGAAAAGTCAATTGTTTTCAGTCGGTCTCGCTAAGTATCCCGTCGATCAGATGCAACCGGCGGTCGCAACGGTCGGCGATTTCCGGATTATGGGTTACCATGATCAGCGCACGTTCCGCCTGACCGGCCATATCCAGCAGGCAGCGCAGGATGTTTTCGCCGGTCGCGGTGTCGAGGTTGCCGGTCGGTTCATCGGCAAAAACTATTTCCGGGTTGTTGACCAGGGCCCGCGCGATGGCTGCGCGTTGCTGTTCGCCGCCGGAAAGCGTTGACGGCGTATGATCCAGGCGTTCAGCAAGTCCGACACGTTCCAATATCTCGGTGCTGCGTTGGCGGGCGGCGTCATTCATGCGTCCCCCCGAGGCCACTATCGGCAGCATCACGTTCTCTAGAATCGTCAATTCGGGCAGCAGATGATAGGTTTGAAAGATAAAGCCCACATCACGCGCACGCCAACGCGTACGTCGTGAAGGTGGCATGGCGTAGATATCGGTGTTGCGATGGTAAACCCGACCGGCAGTCGGCCGGTCGAGACCGCTAAGCACATGGAGCAGGGTTGTTTTTCCGGCGCCGCTGGGACCGCTAATGGCCAGGGTCTGGTGGGAACCGACCATAAGGCAGGCATTGCGCAGGACAGGAAGATGGCGCGTCCCGATCCGGTAGGTTTTGTCGATGCTTTCGGCCTGCAACAAGATTTGGTTGGCGTTGGAGTTATTCATAGTTACCCTGTTTATTCATAGCGCAACGCGTTGACCGGATCCAGCCGTGCGGCGCGCCGGGCGGGTACCAGTCCGGCCAGAGTGCAGATAACTACCACCAGTAGGATGACAATGGTGACATCGCGGGTCATGATCCGGGCCGGGATCTCGCTAAGCAGATAAAGTTCCTTGGGAAAAATTTCGAGATTAAACGCCCTGGAAAGCCAGCGCATCAGATCATTGCGGAAATGCAAGGTGGTCAATCCCAACCCCAGTCCCAGGGTTGCGCCGATGATGCCTTCGATAAAGCCCAGCCAAAGAAAAATCGACATGACCCGTCCCGAAGAGAATCCGATTGCCTTGAGCAGCCCGATTTCGGAAGTTTTTTGGACCGCCATCGTAATCAGAGTGTTGGTGATGCCGAAAGCCGCCACGATCGAGATGAATATCAACAGAAAGAACATCATGTTTTTTTCAACGCGCAGCGCTGTGAATAATTGTCGATGTTGTTCCATCCAGGGTATGACGGTGTAAACCGGGCCCAATTCGCGCTGGATAACCCCGGCTATCCGGTGGGCATGCAGCGGATCGTCCGTCATGACTTTGAGCGCCTGGGCTTCGCCTTGAATGTTAAACAGATCGCGCGCGACCGCCAGCGTACAGATCAGGAAGTTACTGTCGAATTCCCACATGCCTACTTCGAAAATACCGTTGATCTCGAGTTCTTCCGGTAAATGAATCTCGTCGCGTGTCATAAAATGGGCCGGTGAGTTGACCAGCAGGGTGTCGCCAAGCTGCACACCGGCTTGCTTGGCGAAGTCGACACCCACTAAAATGTCCTCGAAGACGATGTCAAAGGAACCATGCTTCATGTTCTGATCGATCCGGGAAACGGCGCGTTCGAGTTCCGGATCGATCCCGTAAAGAATCGGCGTTAGAATGTGGTCGTTGCGTCGGACCACAACCGGTCCCTGAATAAACGGGGCAGCGCCGGACACGCCG
>PXCX01000313.1 GCA_003565195.1 PVC group bacterium
ACTAGCATGTTGCGACACTCTTTGTCAAGCGAAAAAGGTACTGAACTCTGAACTCCGAACTCTGAACACACCTGGACGAAAAGACCTTTTCGGACAGGCTCTAGTTAGAGTGATTATGGCCTTCGATACGATTGATCATACTGCGGATACCGGCATCCGAGTGCGTGCGCCCGATCTAGCGTCGCTCTTTACGGAGGCTGCCAGCGGGATGCTGGCGCAGATCACCGATACGGAGAAGATCAGGCCCGCGAATGTGTGCGCCTTGAAAATTGAAGGGATTGACACCACCGATTTGTTGATTAATACCTTGCGCGAATTGCTTTATCTTTTCACAGGCAAAGCAATGGCTGTCAAATCGTTTACCCTGTTGTCAATCAAGGACGATCACTTGATCGGGCAGGCTGCCGGCGAACCGTTCGAGCCTGAAAAGCATGATGTCCGGACGGAAATCAAGGCGGTCACCTATGCTGGCGGGGATATCCATCAAACGCCGGACGGTTTTGAAGTAACTCTAATATTCGATGTATGAGATGGCGCTGAATCGCATGGGGATGATGGCATGAAATTGATAAAACGGGATGGCTATCGCTGGGAGATCGAGAAAACGGGTGCCATGAACGTGCCGGCGCGTATTTATTCGAGTGCGGCCCTGATCGAGTCGGCCCGCCGGCAGGAGACGTTACAGCAGCTTGTGAATGTGGCACAATTGCCCGGTATCCTCGATGCTGCCATGGCGATGCCGGATATGCATTGGGGCTATGGTTTTCCGATTGGCGGCGTGGCGGCTTTTGACTGTGATGCAGGCATCATATCCCCGGGGGGCGTGGGATACGATATCAATTGCGGGGTTCGGCTTGTGGCGACGAATCTTTCGCAAAAAGATGTTGCAGGGAAACTCGAAACCCTTGCCGTAGCCATTCATAACACCATCCCGACCGGCGTGGGACAGACAGGAGCGTTGCGCCTGACGCGCAAAGAACTTGAAAAAATCATGCAGCGGGGCAGTCCCTGGGCAATCAATCAGGGGTATGGACAGGCTTGCGATGCCCGGTATACCGAGGACGGCGGTGTTCTTGAGCATGCCGATCCGTCCGCCGTTGGTGCACGGGCGATTGAACGCGGCCGTGCTCAGCTCGGGAGTCTGGGTGGAGGCAACCATTTTATCGAAATCGGGGCTGTTGATACGATCCATGACCCGCACGCCGCGCAGGCATTCGGGTTGGTGAAAGACACGCTCACCATCATGTTGCATAGCGGTTCACGTGGTTTTGGCCATCAGATATGTGATGATTTTATCGCCCAGATGATTCGCCAACCAACGCAGAATATCGCCTTGCCGGATCGCCAATTAGCCTGCGCCATGTTTCGGTCGGCGCAGGGACAGCAGTATTTTAATGCCATGGCGTGCGCTGCCAATTTTGCCTGGGCCAACCGGCAGGTCCTGATGCACCGGGTAAACGATGTCATGATGAAGGTCCTTCAGATCAGTCCCGCTGATCTCGGTGCGCGATTGGTATACGATGTTTGCCACAATATCGCGAAAACCGAGCACCATGAAGTCAACGGCAGCCGCCATCGGGCGTGTGTTCATCGCAAGGGCGCGACCCGCGCGTTCGGTCCCGGCAACCCGAACCTATGCGATGCCTATAAACCGGTGGGGCAGCCGGTGCTCGTTCCCGGCGATATGGGGACGGCATCCTATGTGTTGGCAGGAACCCAAACCGCCATGAACGAGACCTTCGGGTCGACCTGTCACGGCGCGGGCCGCGCCCTCAGCCGGCGGGCCGCCGTCAAGGCCGCCAAAGGGCGCCGATTACGTGAAGAACTCGAAAACCGTGGGATTCATGTGCGCACCAGAGGGAAAAGCACCATGGCGGAAGAGATGCCGGATGCATACAAGAATGTTGCCGACGTGGTCGCGGCGGTTCATGGAGCGGGAATTTCCAGAAACGTTGCCAAACTGCGGCCGCTCGCAGTCATCAAGGGGTAGCCAAACATATTTTAAATGACCGTTTCAATTGCTGATTGCCGCCCGCCACTTGCCAACGCGGCGATTCTGCATCGCCGGCAGTTGGACAACTTGCTTGACTATTTGCTTGAAAAATCGTATGGTTCATTCCGTTATTGCTGATTTTGTTGCAGTTGCTGGCGCCGCGTGATCATGCGGCGCCGGTTTTACGCGGGGAGTAATCCAGGTTGGATAACGAAAAGTTGTTTCACAGTACGGCGCATGTCATGGCGGCGGCGGTGTGCCGTTTGTTTGATAATGTTCGGATTGATATTGGCCCTGCGACCGAAAACGGTTACTACTATGACTTTGATCTGGGACATCGGTTGACGCCGGACGATTTCGATGCCATTGAGACCGAGATGCAGCGCATCATCGATGCCGATTTGACTTTCGAATGCCGCGAGGTATCGCGATCGGAAGCCGAAACGTTGTTTCGCGATCTCGGGCAGACCTATAAACTTGAGCGTCTGGCCGATATTCCTGACGGTGCCGCGATTACTCTGTATCAATGCGGCGATTTTGTCGATCTATGCCGGGGACCTCATCTCGAGCGCACCGGAAGAATCCCGGCTTTCAAGCTCTTGTCGGTTGCCGGCAGCTATTTTCGCGGCATCGAGACCAATCCAATGTTGCAACGGATATACGGCATTGCGGCAGCCTCCGCAAAAGAATTACGCCGGCAACTGGCGGTCATCGAGGAAGCGCGCAAACGCGATCATCGACGATTGGGACGCGAACTGGATCTGTACAGTATCCAGGAAGATGTCGGGCCCGGTCTGATCCATTGGCATCCCCGCGGCGCCAGGATACGCGCCGTGATTGAGGATTACTGGCGTCGCGAACATTTCCGTGAAGGTTACGAACTGCTGTTCACGCCGCATATCGGGCGCGCCGAACTATGGGAGAAATCGGGCCATCTCGGTTTTTATGCCCAGAACATGTATTCGGCCATGCGGGTTGACGACCATGCTTACTATGTCAAGCCGATGAATTGCCCGTTTCATATCCAGGTGTACAAGTCGCGTAATCGTTCCTATCGCGATTTGCCCTTGCGATGGGCGGAAATGGGGACAGTATACCGCTATGAGAAAACCGGTGTGCTGCACGGGTTGTTGCGGGTGCGCGGTTTTACCCAGGATGATGCCCATATTATCTGTACGCCCCACCAGATGACCGCCGAAATTCGGCGTGCCGTTCGCCTGGCGATGCGCATGTGGTGTCGTTTCGGGTTCACCGATATAAGCGCATATCTTGCGAACCGTCCGGCCAAGGCCGTCGGCGAGGATAAACGTTGGGATCAGGCGACTCAGGGATTGGATGACGTTTTGCGCGAAGCCGGAGTTAGCTGTACGGTTGACGAGGGTGGCGGCGCGTTTTACGGTCCGAAAATCGATCTCAAAGTGCGTGATGCCCTGGGGCGCGAATGGCAGATGAGTACTATCCAGTTTGATTTCAACATGCCGGAAAGGTTCGATATGAATTATACCGGTGAGGATGGCAAAATGCATCGTCCCTACATGATCCATCGTGCCTTACTCGGCAGTCTGGAAAGGTTCATGGGCATATTGATTGAACATTACGGCGGGGCCTTCCCGCTCTGGCTGGCTCCCGAGCAGCTCCGTGTTCTGCCGCTGACCGATAAACAACTGACGGTTGCCGAAACCTTGATGGAACAACTGCGCCAGGCCGATTTCCGGGTTTCGATCGACCGGCGCTCGGAAAGAATCGGAACCAAGATTCGTGACGGCCGGCTTGAACGTATCCCTTATTTGTTGATCGTCGGCCCGCGCGAGGCGCAAAACGGACAGGTTGCCGTGCGAAGCCGTGAGGCCGGCGACCTGGGTGCCATGCCGGTTGCGGCCTTGCAGGAACGGTTACGTTCGGAAACCGCCGAACCGGAGCGCGCGGAATGAACGTCTCCTGGTTTCCATTAATCCGATGGCGGCTTGCGCGACATCGATTGCGGAGCGGAGGATACGCCGATCGATCCGGGCGAAGTTTTCCGGGCTCACGTTATACCCCTGAGATTGACAAGTTTTTTCGAGGTCGATAGACCATAAACCAAGGTTTCCTGCAAGGGGACCGCAGCAAAGGAGGACACCATTCGTCCGTTTGTTCGTGTAATGAATCGAATCCGAGTGCCACGCGTGCGTTGCGTCGATGAAAACGGCGAAATGCTCGGCGTGATGGAAACTCGCGATGCCATCGCGGTCGCGGAACGACGTAATCTGGACTTGGTCGAAGTGCAGCCAAACGCCGATCCGCCGGTTTGCCGTATCATGAATTACGGTAAATTCAAGTACGATCAACAGCGCAAGGAAAAAATGGCTCGCAAAGGACAGCATGCGGCCGTTCTTAAGGAAATCAAATTCCATTGCAATGTTGAGGAACACGACTACGCCACCAAAATCAAGCACATCAAGGAGTTCTTCAAGAAAGGCTATAAAGTCAAGACCTTGCTCTTTTTCCGCGGTCGCGAGAACGCGCACCGTGAGCTGGGTTTTGAGTTGATGCAAAGGGTTATGCGTGATTGCCAGGATGACGCGGTCATTGATTCACCTCCCAAAATGGTGGGGCGCAGCGTCATAATGATCATGGGGCCGCGTTCCAGTAAATCCTGACGGCGGACACTAAAACGAGCCGGACGGGATCAGGCGAGTGGAGAAAAAGCTGGACATCCGCTTGGAGAATGCTATGATACTTGGTTTTTCCATGCGCAGTCCGGCATAACCTTGATTGCGTGGGACGATTATTCCGGAGATATTGTCATGCCTAAGAAGAAAACCAATAAATCAGCGGCGAAACGATTCCGGGTGACGGCCGGCGGCCGACTCAAGTACAGTAGGCCGGGACGTCGCCATTTGCTTTCCGCCAAAACAAGCAAACGTAAACGGCAAATACGTCGGGCAGGGATGGTGGCTGACGTCGACCAACCGCGAATCAATGAATTGCTGACGTGACGTTGAAAAGAGGGAACATCTAATGACCAGAGCCAAAAATGCACCGGTAACGCGCCGCCGCCGCAAGCGCCGTCTTGCTCTAGCAAAAGGGTTTCGCGGTGCGCGCAGCAAACTTTTCCGGCAGGCGACCGAGGCGGTCGACCGCAGTATGCGGCTGGCCACAACCCATCGCAAACTGAAAAAACGCGAATATCGCCGACTTTGGATTGTCCGGCTTTCCGCGGCCTGCCGTGCTCGTGACATCACCTACAGCCGTTTTATTGAAGGGATCACCAAGTCCGGCGTTGCTTTGGACCGTAAAATGTTGTCCGAAATCGCGATTAACGATCCTGACGCCTTTACGGCGATCGTAGATCAGATTAAAGCTCAAAGAGCCTGAAACGCACATGAAGTGCCTGGTAACGGGAGGAGCTGGATTTATCGGATCGCACATCGCCGCCGCACTGGGCGAAGATGGCCACCAGGTCTATGTGCTCGACAATCTTTCGTCGGGTTGCCGCGATAACTTAACCGGTATTCAACTGGCACAACCGCTGATTGAGGCCGATATTCGTGATCCGGAGGCGTTGCGCCGTGCCATGGGCAATATCGACTGGGTTTTTCATCAGGCGGCATTGGTTTCAGTCTTCGATTCCGTTGAACGTCCCCGCGATAATCACGAGATCAATCTGACCGCTACGCTGGGCGTGCTGGAG
>PXCX01000177.1 GCA_003565195.1 PVC group bacterium
CTGAAGTATGCCAACGTCAGGGATGCGCAAGCGATAGTCAATGCCTTGATTGAAGCTCGGGGTTCGGTGTCTCCCTATACCTCCGGGAATGCCCTTATCGTGCGGACGACGGCAAACAATCTTATCGAAATCAAAAGAGTTATCGAAAACATCGATAAACCCCGCCAACAAGTCTATATCGAAGCTAAATTCCTTGAATTGAACGATGATGCCATTAAAAAACTGGGTATCAACTGGCAGGTTCTTGAAGAATACCGGGTTGGCGTCGGTTCGCTCGGATGGGACATCTCAGAGACACGCGTGTGGGACCGCGGCCGCGACGATACCAGTCTGCGCTTTGACGAGCGTATGCATGAAGACAGAATGGATGCAACCTATGATCGCGAAGACCGACTCGACACGGCATCGCGTAGCGTACAGGATAGCATCGAGCGCGGCCGCGAGATCCGATCGGAGCACCGGGATTCGTTCAGTCATACGATCGATGATGTCCGTTCCGCGGTGTTGTCGGCCAGCGACGTGAATATTATTCTAAGCGCATTACAGGGGATGGAAGGTGTCTCGATCGTCTCGAATCCCAAAATCATGGTGGCCAACGAAGAGACCGCGACCATCCATATCGGCGAAAAGGAACGCCCGTTTGTAGCTTCTGTGGAATCGCAGCCGGGCGACAGGCCTTCCATCGTCACCTATAATCCGGGCGATGAAGTCGATTTCGGTGTTAAACTCAGTGTTACCCCGACCATCCATACCGACACGAATATATCCCTCAGGATCGTGCCGGAGCTGACCCGGTTTGTGCGCGATGCAGTCGCGCCCGACGGACAAACCTACCCGATTCTTGCCACCAAAACAATCGAAACCGTATTCAGTCTTGAAAACGGCAAAACTGCAGCGATCGGCGGTTTGACTGAAACTACAGAAAGAGACAACACCCGCAAAATACCGTTGTTGGGTGATATTCCACTTCTTGGTAAGTATCTGTTTTCGCATGAAACACGGAGCAAATCTCAGCAGGAGACCATTATATTCGTTACCGTCGGTCTCGCCAATCCGCATACCATTCACCGCGACGACGGTTTGCCGGAGGATTCGGAATTGATTCACCGGCATATCGAACAACAAGGTCTGCGCCGCCGGGAGGCTGAAATGCTGCGAAGCAATCGCCTCGCGGAATGAGCGTATTACGGGGAAAACATATTCTGGTGACCGGCGGAGCGGTACGGCTTGGTGCAGCGATTGCGGAATCCCTGGCGGCAGCCGGTGCCTGTCCGCTGATTCACTATCGGCGATCGCAGGCGCCGGCGAAAGCGCTGGCTCGCCGGTTGCAGTCGCAATACAACGTGCAGGCACGGGTCATTTACTCGGAATTAAGGACCGAATTCCAGTGTCGTTCGCTGATAGAACGGGCGGCTGCGACCGCTGGACGGCTTGATGGTCTTGTCAACAATGCGGCAGTGTTTCATAAAGATCCGTTGCACGCAACCGATCGCGGCAAACTGGATCGCGAGTTGGGTGTGAATCTGATGGCGCCGATTGGCTTGACGCGGGCTTTTGCCGAAACGGCGACCGGCGGTAGCGTGGTGAATATGCTGGATCGCCGGATTGCCGGCAACGAAACCGGGTGCCTGCCTTACCTGTTGTCCAAGAAAGCGCTGGCGGATTTTACAAGGATCGCGGCTTTGGAACTGGCGCCCCGGATCCGGGTCAATGCGGTGGCTCCCGGCGCGGTGTTGCCGCCGCCGGATCAACCGCACACGCGTTTACGGGATTTGGCGGGCCGTATTCCGCTTGATATCCAGGTGACGCCGTCGGACGTCGGTGAGGCAGTGGTTTACCTTTTCGGCGCTCGCGCGCTCACCGGCCAGATCTTGTTCGTCGATGGTGGCCAACACCTGCTTGGAACCTGACGGCATGGAAAAAATCCGCTGTTGGAATAGCGTGTCGTGCGTCGCGTGTCGCGTGTCGGCGTCGACAAAGCAGGGTGGTCTGCAGTCTGCGGTCTTCCTTTAGGGTGCGAACAATCTTTGCAAGGCCGCATCATCAAGCCGGCCTGCGTTGGGGAAGCGTTGGTCGTCGTTTTTATCGCCGGACGGCGGCGTCATGGCATCGAGAAAACGTCTCAGGTTTTCTTCCACGGATCGTTCGCCATGCAACGCGTTGAATCGGGCAAAGATGCCGGCGGCATAAGCGGTGGCCACCGAGGTTCCCGCAAACCATTCATCTTGAGAAGGGTCGGCTTGCCCAACGGCAAAACCGGGCGCTGCCAGCAGGATCGATGGTCCGTATCCGGATTGTTCCCAGGGTTGACCGTCCGGCTGCAAGGCGCCCACGGCTACGACGGCCGGGGACGCCGCCGGATACATGGTTTCCGCAGTCGGTTCGTTACCGGCCGCAGCCAGTGTCAAGACGCCCTGTTGCCGTGCGCGGATCAGGGCTTCTTCGAGAAAACGACTGTTTTGGGGGCCGCCCCAGCTTAAACTGATTACGCTTGCTTCACTGGCGATGGCCTGTTCAACACCTTGCAAAATCGAAAACAAGGGTGCCACACCGTTTGCGTCGAAAATTTTCATCGAAAAAATGTCCGGCGGGGTATTGTCCCACGTCGTTCCATGATCGATACCCAGCGGCTGCAAAAATCCGCCCGCCAGGCCGGCCATCCGGGTTCCGTGCCCTTCGCTATCGTCGCCGGGACCATCGTTAACGACAAAATCGAGCACCGCATGCAGCGCATCTCTCCAGGGAACATCTTCACGTATCCCGGTATCCAGGATCGCCAACCGGCCGGTGGTGGCGATGTTCCCCGTCGATTCGCGTGATCCAGGGCTGTCATGCCGTGTTGCCGTCGCCGCCGCGGCGGCCGTATGCGCCGCCGGTCGGTCGGCCGCCGGGCGGGTAGGCAGTCGCCATGCCCAGTGTGGTTCAACCCGGTCCACCTGCGCGTGTTGACGTAAACGGGCAACCATTTCCGGGATATTGGTGTGCGGCCGCAGGCGTACGCGATAAACCCCGACCAACGGGCAGCCGTCGATTACACCGCCGTCGATCTGATCCAGTAAACGCTTGAATTCATCGATTTGAACACCGGGCTTAACTCGCAACAAAAGCTCGTCACGGATCATCAGGGCGTTGGGGAATTCCGGATGCGGCATTACCGTGATGCGGGAATCCACGCCGGAACCGTGGTACGGTTGCGACTCCGCGGCCTGTCTCCCGGCGGGACCGACCAGGCGGATAGCCTTGAGTTTCGGCAATCGGCCTACCGGGCCGGAAACCATCTGCCAGCGCAACAGGTAGTCGTAGGGCTCAAGCAGGTTGGCTAAGGCGGTTTCGGTGTCTACCGATTCCATGCGGACCGATAGACGCGGGTCGGGAACCGGCATGAAATCGACCGCTACATCCCATTGCCGGAATTGTTGTAAAATAGCCGATAACGGCACGTTATCGGCATAAAGCGTTGTTTGCGCGCCATGCAGACGTAATCGTATTGACGACGGATCAGACTCGCCGGGACGCTCCGCGGTGGCTGGGAGAACGGCGATCATTGCCAGGATCAGCGCGACAATTACAAAATGGTTTTTAGCTTGGTCATAGCCACGGCAAGGGGTATCCAGCCGGTGGTTTAAATCGTGAGTTGCTTTCATGGTCAATCCGCTGTTTGAATGGAAACGCTCGCTTCTCTTTCATTATATCAGACCGCAAGCGATCGTTCAATCTAAGCGTCGATTCTATAACCCCAAACTCTTCGCAACAGCTTCGGCAACCTTTTCTACCGTTATTTTTTGCATGCAATGCAAGCGATCAACGCAAAAACGGTCGCCGTAATGCGGGCAGACATGTGTCTTGCGATTGTAACTGCATTCTTCAGGGTACTCATCGGGAAGGACGACCGTGTTAAAAGATCCCGTCGGATCGTATGGCCGGCAGAAAATCGGATTGGTTGGCGCAAAGAGTGATACCGTCCGGTTGGCCTTGTACCAGCGTCCGTTGGCAGCCTGAACCGCTCCCGGGGTTGCGGCGTCGGTTTCGCCTGCCGATCCGGCCATGTGGTTTGCAAAACTGTCGTTGCCAACCGAAACAGTAAACGCACCGGAACTCAGCAAGTAGGCATCAACATCCATACCGGTTTTGTCCACAAGGTTTGTAACTAGACCGTCGCTAAAGAATTTGCGGGATATTTTCAGGTCGTAATTATGGTTGGGCGCAAAATCACGGCTTCCCATCAGGACGACTCTGCATCCAAAATCACTAATCAGGATCTCCGCTAGTTGCCGGTAATTTTGCGCAGGCCAGATTTTACTGAATTGCGCGGAACCGGGATTAAGCGCTACGCAGCGTTGGCCACGCAGACCCTCTTTTTCGATAATCTGATCTCCGGCATTCACGGTCTGCTCACTGAAGGGCAGCGCAAAAGAAACCGCGCTATCCTTGATGCCCAGATTTTGCAGACTGCTTAAATAAGCATCCACCATATGGTCCCGGTTGCGTTCCGGCATGCAAATCGCTCCCGGATGAACAAGACGGGCAAGCACGTATTCTCTGGCGTCTTTGCGATGCGGAATGAAAACCGTGAGGCCGCGGCCCCACGGCATGTAAATGCCGGTCTTGGCGCGGCCCTTCAGGTCAATAAAGGCGTCGATCCCCCGGGCCAGCGCTGCGCGCCGAACTATGCGTGCGGTAACCAGCCGGCGGGCAGCAACATCGATATACACCTCGTCCACCAATCCATTGCGCATGATCTGCGCCAGTGGCGCCTGTACTTCGGAGACAACCAGCGAAACCGATCGGAAAACGGTTCTGAGAGCATGGATGGCGGGCACAATCCACACCAGATCGCCCAACCAACCGGAGTATACGACTAAAACACTTTTATTTTTCACGGTTTTGCACGATTGACATAACTGCCGCCAGTACGGTTTCCGGGTGTAGTCCGAGCATACATTTTTTATGCCGGCAACCGCGCCGGTAAAATTTGCAGGCTTCCCGATTGCCGTCAGGCCGGCAGCCGCTGTTATGGCACAGCACATGGTTCCATTCACCGGCCGGGCGTTCCGGATAGTGGCGTGACGGATCATAGGGCGCATAGCGGCCCCAGTTTGTCGGGCCGAACAACGATACGGTCCGGTTACGGGCATCCTCGCCCACCGAACCCGCAATCTGCATGGGGCCGGTATCGTTGCCGACCACTACCGCCGGTACCCCGGAATAACGCAGAAAATAGGTGTCGCGCTGGAGTTGCAAATCTGGCGGCAGGTGATGTCCCGTAATCAAGTCGATGCACTTCTCACCGTCCACCAGGCCGTCCCGAATGAACTGTTCCGTTACCCGTCGGTCATAATCCCGGTCAGACTTAAACACGCGCGCGCCGCTCAAGACAACCCGGCAGCCTGCCGCAATCAAAGCTGCAACCAGTTCCTTAAAGCACTGCGCCGGCCAGCGCTTGGTATCCCGGCTGGCCCCAATATTCAAGACGATGACTGTACCGGAACGCAGATCGTGCGCCGCAATCATCTGTTCAGCTTCATCAATCGCGCGGCGAGGAAGATTTAACTTAAACGAATACAGCGGCTCGATCGCTTTTAGGTAAGCGGCATAAAAAAGCATTTCATCGACCCGGTGTAAACCGAACGGCAGGGACGGCATGGCTTCCGCCAACGGCGAA